>DASVVD010000780.1:0-4840 GCA_036386715.1 Pseudoduganella sp. | reverse complement strand
GAAAACCCGCGCGGTCGGCGAGGGCGACATCGTCACGCTCGGTCCGCTGGCCATCACGGCGCACGCCACGCCGGGCCACACGCCAGGCGGCCTGTCGTGGACCTGGCAGTCCACCGAGAACGGCCGCACCGTCAACATGGTCTATGCGGACAGCCTGAACGCCTTCGGACTGCATGGGTTCCGCTACGGCGGCGACGCGCACTGGCCGCAGGCAAAGGCCCGGCTGGAAGCGTCGATCGCGACAATCGCCAGCCTGGACTGCGACATTCTGGTTTCCGCGCACCCGGAGGGCGCCGGGCTGTGGGAGCGCAAGGCGAAGCAGGCCCGGCTCGGCAACGCGGCGTTCATCGATACCGAAGCGTGCCGCACGTATGCGGCGCTGGGCCGGCAGCGGCTGGCAAAGCAGTTGCAGGAAGAAAAAAACCGGTGACAGGCACCGGTTTCGTGAAATGCTTCCAGCTCGCCGGTGCCTGTCACCGGCATTCCCGTAACTTCGCTCAGGACTTCAGATATCCGTGCTTGCGCGAATCGGGCATGATGAACGACGCCGCCAGCGCGATCGCGCACATGAACGCCACGTACCAGAAGAAGCCGCTCTCGTAGCCCTTCGACTTGAACAGCAGCGCCACGTATTCGGCGGTGCCGCCGAAAGCGGCGTTGCCGATCGCGTACGACAGCCCGACGGCCAGCGCGCGGATTTCCGGCGGGAACATCTCGGCCTTGACGATGCCGCTGATCGATGTGTAGAAGCTGACGCCTGCCAGCGCGGCCAGCACCAGGGCGAAGGCCTGCACCGGCGACTGCACCTGGCCGATCGCCGTCATCAGCGGCACGGTGGCGAGCATCGTCACGATGCCGAAGATGATCATCATGGTGCGCCGGCCGATGCGGTCCGACAGGGCGCCGAACAGCGGCTGGATCAGCATGTAGCAGAACAGCACGGCCGTCATCACCAGCGTCGCCGTCTCGGCATTCATGTGCGCCGTGTTGACCAGGTATTTCTGCATGTAGGTGGTGTACGTGTAGAACGCCAGCGAGCCGCCGGCCGTATAGCCCAGCACCGTCAGCAGCGCGCGCGGGTGTTCCAGCACCCCCTTGATGGTGCCGGCCTTTTCGCTCTTGCTGGCCTCGGTGGCGGTTTCCACCAGCGCGCGGCGCAGGAACAGCGCCACCAGCGCGGCGGCCGCGCCGATGAAGAACGGAATGCGCCAGCCCCAGGCCCGCATCTCGTCCGGCGTGAGGAATTGCAGCAGGGCCACCAGCACCAGCGTGGCGAGCAGCTGGCCGCCGATCAGCGTGACGTACTGGAACGAGGCATAGAAGCCGCGCTTGCCGGCCACCGCCACCTCGCTCATGTAGGTGGCACTGGTGCCGTATTCGCCGCCGACCGACAGGCCCTGGATCAGCCGCGCGAGCAGCAGCAGGAACGGCGCCCAGTAGCCGATGCTGGCATAGGTGGGCAGCAGGCCCACCATCAGCGAGCCGAAGCACATCAGCAGCACCGAGGCCATCATCGACGTGCGGCGGCCGAGCCGGTCGGCGATGCGGCCGAACAGCCAGCCGCCGAGCGGTCGCATGAAAAAGCCGACCGCGAAGATGCCGGCCGTGTTGAGCAGTTGCGAGGTCGCGTCGCCCTTCGGGAAGAATGCGGCGGCGAAGTACAGCGAGGTAAACGAGTAGGCGTAGAAGTCGTACCATTCGACGAGATTACCCGACGAGGCACCGACGATCGAAAGGATGGGGCTGTGGATCTTGTGGTCGCTCATGATTGAACCTGTTCGGAAAAACGGTTTTCATGATAGCGGTTGCGCCCGACAAGGGCCTGCCCGATTGGCGAATGCCATACCCGGCCATAAGGGGGACGTGCCAAAAAAAAAGCCCGCGCACGAGGCACGGGCAAGGGAGCCAGTAATTTTTATGTGCTCTGCTTTTACGCCGTTTTATATGCTCTGAGAGTAGCGACGGTATTTACTTGGTTTGCGGTGCGGTGGTCAGGTGCGCGGTGTCTTCCTTGGCCTCGGCCTTGCTCTTGGCGGCCTTTTCATGTGCCTTGGCTTTTTTGTGCTTGGCATCGGCCTGCGCTTCGGCGACATCCTTCTTGGCTTCGGCCTTTTCCTTGGAGACCTTGGCATCGGCCTTGGCGACTTCCTTGGCTTCCTTCGCGTCGGCCTGGGCTACTTCCTTCTGCACCTCGGCAGCTTCCTTCGCATGGGCGGTGCTCGCGTGGACGGTGCCCGCGTGGGCAGCGGCCGGAGTAGCGACAGGCGCGGCGGTCTGTGCAAATGCGGCGCCGGCGAACAGGCCGGCAAACAGACCAGCGGTCAGGGTAGCGATGACTTTTTTCATGGTGTTGTCCTCAAGTAGTTGCTTCCGGGGTGTGGCACGCGTTGTCGGTGTCACTGGACAGAAAACGCCAGCCGCTCCAGTGCAGTTGACGGGCTTTACATCTGTTACAAATCGCCGCTCTTCTGTTAGCTGTCGAACGGATGCACCGCCGGCCATGCGCCTAGAGTGTGCACATGACCGACGCCCTAAAACTCTACAAGGCCAAGCGCAACTTCGCGATCACGCCCGAACCCGCCGAAGGCGGCGAAGAAGGCCGGGAGGCGCTCACGTTCGTGATCCAGAAACACTGGGCCACGCGGCTGCACTACGACTTCCGCCTGGAGCTCGACGGCTCGATGAAAAGCTGGGCCGTGCCGAAAGGCCCCAGCTACGACAGCCACGACAAGCGCATGGCGGTGCACGTGGAAGACCATCCGATCTCGTACAACGACTTCGAAGGCACGATTCCGGAGAAGCAGTATGGCGCCGGCAAGGTGATCATCTGGGACAAGGGCACCTGGCACCCGGTCGGCGACCCGCACCAGGGCTACCGCGACGGCAACCTGAAGTTCGAGCTGCGCGGCCACAAGATGCACGGCCGCTGGGTGCTGGTGCGCATGCGCCGCGGTGGCGAGAAGCAGGAACCGTGGCTGCTGATCAAGGAGAAGGACGAGTACGTGCGCGCCGCCGGCGAATTTTCCGTCATCGATGAAATGCCCGACAGCGTCAAGGCGCTCGGCATGCCGACCGCTGCCAGGCTGACGCCTGAAGCGAAGCAAGCGGAAAGCGAGGCGCTGGAACACCAGGGCAAGCCGGCAAGGAAAACCGCCGTGAAGAAAGCGGCGGCAAAGGCAGCGGCGACCAAGACAGCAACCAAATCACCGGCGAAGAAGGCCGTCGCGGCTGCCGCCGGCGATCCCCTCGCCAAGGTGAAACTGCCTGAAACGCTCGCGCCCGAGCTGGCCACGCTGGTGGACGGCCCGCCCCCCGATCCGGAGAACTGGATCTTCGAACTCAAGTTCGACGGCTACCGGCTGCTGGCGCGCATCGAAGGCGGTTCGATCGAACTGTGGACCCGCAACGGCAACGACTGGACCGGCAAGCTCGAACCGCTGCGCGCCGCACTGGAAAAGATGCAGCTGCCGGATGGCTGGTACGACGGCGAGATCGTGGTGCACGACAAGAACGGCCGGCCGGATTTCGGCCTGCTGCAGCAGGCCTTCGACGGCGAAAAGACCAGGAACATCGTGTACTTCGTCTTCGACGCGCCATACCTCGACGGCCACGACCTGCGCAGCGTGCCGCTGGCCCAGCGCCGCGAACTGCTGCAGACGGTACTGGGCAACGGGTCGGACGGCACGGTGCGCTTCTCGGCCGAACTGGCGGCGCCGCCGGAAGAGATCGTCTCGGCCGCATGCCGGATGGGCCTGGAGGGCATCATCGGCAAGCGCCGCGAAGCCGAATACGTTTCGCGCCGTTCGGGCGACTGGATCAAGCTGAAATGCGCGCTGCGGCAGGAATTCGTCATCGGCGGGTACACCGATCCGAAAGGCTCGCGCGTGGGCATCGGCTCGCTGCTGCTGGGCTATTACGACGATGCCGGCAAGCTGCACTACGCGGGCAATGTGGGAGCCGGATTCAACGGCGCTTCGCTGGCCGATATCATCGGCAAGCTGAAGAAGGTGGCCAGCGACACCAATCCGTTCGCACCCACCAGGGCGATCGACAAGAAGGCGCACTGGGTCAAGCCCGTGCTCGTGGCCGAAGTCACCTTCGGCGAGTGGACGGGCGGCGGTGCGATCCGTCATTCCGTATTTCACGGCCTGCGTACCGACAAGAAGGCGAGCAGCATCCGCCGCGAGCGGGCCACCCATGTGGAGGATGTCATGCAGGCACAGACCGACAACAAGCCCGCTGCGAAAGGCAGGGCAGCGAAGAGCGCGACCAATGCCGGAACCGGGACCGCTGGCAAGGCAGGCGCGGCCGCCGGAGTCGAGGTCGACAGCACATTGCCGAAGACCCTGAAGGTCACCAACCCCGACCGGCTGATCGATCCCGTCAGCGGCATGACCAAGATGGGCCTGGTGCGCTACTACGCGCTGGTGCATGAACTGATGCTGGAGCACCTGAAGGGCCGCCCGCTGGCGCTGGTGCGGGCGCCGGCCGGCATCGGCGGCGAGCTGTTCTTCCAGAAGCATTCCGAGGTCGGCAAGCTGCCCGGCGTGAAGCAGTTACCGCAGGCGCTCGATCCCGATCACCCGACGATGCTCGAGGTGCCGAACGTGCAGGCGCTGCTGTCGTGCGCGCAGTGGAACGTGGTCGAGTTCCACACGCAGAACGCCTTTGCCCGGACCTACGAAAAGCCGAACCGCATGGTGTTCGACCTCGACCCCGGCCAGGGCGTGTCGTGGAAGCAGATCCAGGAAGCGGCGCAGCTGATGCGCGCCTTCCTGGAGGAACTGGGCTTGCCGGCATTCCTGAAGACCAGCGGCGGCAAGGGCCTGCACGTCGTGGT
>DASVVD010000779.1:0-1773 GCA_036386715.1 Pseudoduganella sp. | reverse complement strand
GCGCGGTCACACGCTGCACCAGGCCCTCCTGCAGGCGGGCCCATTCGGCCGCATCGATCACGCGCGGTATGATGTCGAAGGGGATCAGCCGTTCCTTGCCGGCGTTGTCGCCATACACAGCGAACGTGATTCCCACGCGCTGGAAAATGAGCTCGGCTTCGGCGCGCTTCTGCTCGATCAGGTGGGCGGGCTGCAGCGCCAGCCACTGCGCGAACGCGTCGTAATGCGAGCGTATGGTTGCTTCAGTGGAATACATTTCGTCATAAAATTTCGGCATCGATTCCTCCTGTCCCGACAGTACAATCAAGAAGCGTGCCAGCATGTTCAACCCGGCGCCATGGATGCCGGGTATGAATCATGCTTACGCCTTTCCCATATCGGACTCATTTCGAAAGGCATTCCCGCATGGCTATCCGTATCGCGCTGCACCACAAGACCAGTTACCGTTATGACCGCCTGGTCAGCCTGTCGCCGCACGAAGTGCGCCTGCGCCCGGCGCCCCATGCGCGCACGCCGATCCTGTCGTATTCGCTGTCGGTACAGCCGCAGGAACACTTCATCAACTGGCAGCAGGACCCTTACGGCAACTACATCGGCCGCTTTGTGTTCCCGGAAAAAGCCGACATGCTCGATTTCACGGTCGACCTGGTTGCCGACATGACCGTCATCAACCCGTTCGATTTCTTCGTCGAGAAATATGCCGAAACGTTTCCGTTCGCCTACCCGCCGCAACTGACAACCGAGCTGGGCGCGTATCTGCAGATCGAGCCGTCCGGTCCGCTGCTGCGCGAATGGGTGGCGGCGGTGCGCCGCGACATGCTCAACAAACCGATGGCGACCAACGATTTCCTGGTGACCATCAACCAGCGCCTGCAGCGCGACATCGCCTACCTGCTGCGCATGGAGCCGGGCGTTCAGGAACCGGAAGACACGCTGAAGAAGCGCTCCGGCTCCTGCCGCGACAGTGGCTGGCTGCTGGTGCAGATCCTGCGGGAACTGGGGCTGGCGGCGCGCTTCGTGTCCGGCTACCTGATCCAGCTGCGCGCCGACCAGGAAGCGCTCGACGGCCCCAGCGGCCCTGCCGAGGACTTCACCGACCTGCATGCCTGGACCGAGGTGTACATTCCCGGTGCCGGCTGGATCGGGCTCGACCCCACCTCGGGCATGCTGGCCAGCGAAGGCCATATCCCGCTGGCCTGCACGGCGATGCCGTCATCGGCCGCGCCGGTCTCGGGCTTTACCGACAAGGCCGAGGTCACGTTCACCCACGAGATGTCGGTCACCCGCATCCACGAGGACCCGCGCGTGACCAAGCCCTACTCCGAGGCGGACTGGCAGAAGATCGACCGCCTCGGCCAGCAGGTCGATGCCGACCTGAAGCGCCAGGACGTGCGCCTGACGCAGGGCGGCGAACCCACGTTCGTATCGATCGACGACATGGACGGCGCCGAATGGAACACCCTGGCGCATGGCGACAAGAAGCGCGAGCTGGCGGGCAACCTGGTGCACCGCCTGAAGAACCACTTTGCGCCGGGCGGCATGCTGCACTATGGCCAGGGCAAGTGGTACCCGGGCGAGCCGCTGCCGCGCTGGGCGCTCAATATCTTCTGGCGCGTCGATGGCCAACCGATGTGGACCGACGCCACCCTGTTCTCCGACGAACACCTCGACGACGGCTATGGCAGCGAAGAGGCCGGCCGTTTTGCCGCCGAGCTGGTCAAGTCGCTCGGCCTGCCCGCCGACAGCGCCATCCCGGCCTATGAAGACGTGCTG
>DASVVD010000778.1:0-5179 GCA_036386715.1 Pseudoduganella sp. | reverse complement strand
GTGGGCCTGCCCGCCGCGGCGGCGCGCCGCTACCCGCATGAATTCTCCGGTGGCCAGCGCCAGCGCATCGGCATTGCCCGCGCGCTGATCCTGCGCCCGAAACTGCTGATCTGCGACGAACCCGTGTCGGCGCTGGACGTGTCGGTGCGCGCGCAGATCCTCAACCTGTTCGTCGACCTGAAACAGGAATTCGGCCTGTCGTACCTGTTCATCTCGCACGATCTTTCCGTGATCAACTACATCGCCGACCGCGTGATGGTAATGCAGAAGGGCGAGGCGGTGGAAACCATCGGCCGCGACGACCTGTTTACCAACGCGCGGCATCCTTATACGCGATCGCTGATCGCCGCCACCCCGGGCTGGCCGGAGCCGCCGGCAATGCCTGTCGACGAACGCCGCCAGGTGGCCCGATGAAACACTACCTCAAGCGCCGGCTGCTGCAGTTCGTGCCGATCATCCTGGGCATCTGCGTGCTCAACTTCGCACTGCTGCAGATGGTGCCGGGCGACCTGGCCGAGGTGATGGCCAGCGAATCGGCGCAGGATACCGTCGACGGCGCCGAAGAAAAGCTGGCCCACCTGCGCCAGGCATTCGGCCTGGATGCGCCGCTGCACGTGCAGCTGTTCACCTACGTCAAGCGGCTGCTGACCTTCGACCTGGGTTACTCGTACCGCTACAGCGCCAGCGTGTCCGACCTGATCGCCGACCGGATCGGCGCCACGGCGCTGCTCGGCCTGTCGAGCCTGGTGCTGTCGGTGGTGGTCGGCGTGCTGCTCGGCGTGCTGTGCGCGCGCTGGCGCAACGGCCGGCTGGACCGTGCCGTGTCCGCGCTGATGGCGCTGTGCTACTCGGTGCCGGTGTTCTGGCTGGCGCTGATGATGGTGGTGCTGTTCGGCGTCACGCTGCAATGGTTCCCGATCGGCGGCATGAGCGAAGTCGGGGCGAACGAAGCGGGCAGCTGGGCCGGTGTGCGCGACGTGCTGTGGCACCTGGTGCTGCCGGTAACGACGCTGTCGGTCTATTCGATCGCCGTGTACGCGCGGTTCACCCGGGCCTCCATGATCGACGCGCTGCAGGAGGACTATATCCGCACGGCGCGCTCGAAGGGCCTGTCGGAACGTGCGGTAGTGTTCCACCACGCGCTGCGCAACGCGATATTGCCCGTCTTGACGCTCATCGCCGGGAACTTCGGCGAACTGCTGGCCGGCAGCATCGTGATCGAGACGGTGTTTTCCTGGCCCGGCCTGGGCAAGCTCGCGTATGACGCCGTGGTTGCCCGCGACACCAGCCTGCTCCTGTCGATCCTGTTCCTGAGTTCGCTGCTGGTGATGATGACCAGCCTGGTGCTCGACATGCTGTACGCCGTCCTGGATCCGAGGATCAATCTTCACTCCGCGAACTGAAAAAAATGAAGATATCGCTTCCCACTGCCGCCAGCCTGGCGATCCTGCTGCTGGTGGTGCTCGCCGCGCTAGGCGCGCCGCTGATCTTTCCCGGCGACCCGCAGGACATGAGCGCCACGCCCTACCTGTGGCCGGGCCAGGACTGGGCGCACCCGCTCGGCTCGGACCTGATGGGCCGCGACATCGCCGTGGCATTGGCGCACGGCGCCCGGGTATCGCTGATGGTTGGTGCCAGCTCGGCAGCCTTGACGCTGCTGATCGGCGTGGCGTTCGGCACGCTCGCTGGCTACTGCGGCGGATGGATCGACAACCTGCTGATGCGGATTACCGACTTCTTCCAGATCGTACCGCGCTTCCTGCTGGCGATCATCCTGGTGGCCGTGCTGGAACCGTCGCTGTCGGTCGTGGTGCTGGCGCTGGGCATCACGTCATGGGTGCACACGGCCCGCGTGGTGCGCGCCGAGGTACTGGGCCTGCGTAACCGCGAATACGTGCAGGCCGGCCTCGCCGCTGGCATGAGCCATGCCCGCATCATCCTGCGCCACATCCTGCCGAATGCACTGACGCCGATCGTGGTGAGCACGTCGATCGTCGTTGCCGGCTGCATCCTGGCCGAATCGAGCCTGTCGTTCCTGGGTCTGGGCGATCCGAATGCGATCAGCTGGGGCGCGATGATCGGCATCGGGCGCGAAGCGATCCGCACCGGCTGGTACATGATCGCCATCCCGGGCACTGCGATGATGCTGACAGTGTGGGCACTCAACGTGCTGGGCGACTCCCTGAACGAGTATTTCAATCCGAAACTTAGAGACTGAACGAGAGACTGAACATGAGCAATAGTGGCCAACCCTTGAGTCAACCTGCGAGTCAACCCGCCGCGCAATCCTCGGTCACCCCGATCGGCCAGGGCCGCGTGCACGTGATCGGCGACGACGCCGAAGCGCTGGCGGTGGCCGCCACGCTGGCAGCCGAATTCGCGCCCGGCGCGGCGCGCCGCGACCGCGAACGCCGCCTGCCGGTGGCCGAGCTGCGCCAGCTGCGCCAGAGCGGCCTGTGGGGCATCACCGTGCCGCGCGAATACGGCGGTGCCGGCGTGTCGTACGCCACGCTGGCGAAAGTGTTCGCGCTGCTGTCGGCGGCGGATGGTTCGATCGGCCAGATTCCGCAAAACCATTATTTCATCCTGGAGATCATCCGCCACGAAGGCAGCGAGGAACAGAAGCGCTTCTTCTTCGAACGCGTGCTGGCCGGCGACCATTTCGGCAACGCGCTGGTGGAACCGGAGGTACGCAAGCCCGAGGACCGCAAGGTCAGCCTGTCGAAGGACGGCGAAGGCTACCGGGTCGACGTGCGCAAGTACTATTCGACCGGTGCGCTGTTCGCCGACTGGGTGCCGGTGGCGGTGGCCGATGCCGACAAGCGCCACTTCCTGGCGATCTATCCGCGCAATGCCGACGGCCTGCGCATTGTCGACGACTGGGCTTCGTTCGGCCAGCGCACCACGGCCAGCGGCACGGTGATCGTTGAAAACGCCTACCTGAAACCGGAGTGGCTTGTGCCGCACACCATCAATGCCGATCACGTCAAGCCGGTCGGCCCGGCCGGGCAGATCATGCATGCCGCGATCGATACCGGCATCGCCCGCGCCGCGTTCGAGGCGACCATTGCCTTCATTCGCCAGCGCAATCCGAAAGCGGACGATGCAACCACCGACGCCGTCTGGGAAGAGGACCAGCTGAGCATCCGCGACATCGGCGACCTGGCCGTCGCCTTGCATGGAACCGAGGCCTTGCTGGAACGCGCCGGACATGCCATCGACAGGGCCTACGCAAGCAACCTGGCCGAGGACTGGACCCGCGCCGCGGTGGCGGTCTCCGAGGTGCGCGCCGCCAGCACGCACAGTTCGCTGTTGATCACGAATAAACTGTTCGAACTGGCCGGCACCCGCTCGACCGCGCCGGAGCACGGACTGGACCGCCTGTGGCGCGATGCGCGCACGCACACGCTGCACGACCCGGTGCGCTGGCGCCTGTTCGACGTGGGCAATTTCTACGTGAACGGCAAGGTGCCGCTGCGCCGGCCGAAATGGGCCGAACAGCCGCAGAAAGCCAAGGCGATGCCGGAAGGGCCGGAACCCGTCACGGGCGAACTGCCGGAACCGCGCCTGGCGGCCGGGCTGTGAGGGCGCGCATGGCATTTACCAACCCCGTTTTCAGCGCCTTGCCCGATCCCGGCCGCCGGCAGATGCTGCGCCTCGGCGGCGCCGCGCTGGCCGGCGGCATGCTGCCGGGCCTGGCCGCCGCCGCAGGTGCGGCCGAAACACCCGTGCGCGGCGGTACCCTGGTCGCGATCGCCCACCCCGAACCCTCCACGCTGGCCACGCACATCAACGGCGCCAACCCGATTTCGCTGGTGACGTCGAAGATCTACGACCGCCTGTTCGTCGAGGGGAACGACTACGAACTGCTGCCGCGCCTGGCGCTGGGCATCGAGACGTCGAAGGACGGCCTGGACTGGACCATCAGGTTGCGCCAGGGCGTGCGCTGGCACGACGGCCATCCGTTCGATGCCGGCGACGTGAAGTTCTCGATCGACAAGATCTGGCCCACCTATCACAGCAACGTGACCAACGTGATCGAGAAGGTCACCGCCCCGGATGCGCACACGATCGTGCTGCGCCTGAAGCAGAAATGGCCGATCCTGATCCGGCACCTCGGCATGAGCGCCGGGCAGATCCTGCCGCAGCACCTGTACGAGGGCACCGATATCATCACCAACCCGTACAACAACAAGCCGGTGGGCACCGGGCCGTTCCGCTTCAAGGAATGGCAGCGCGGCAGCCATATCGTGCTGGAGCGCAATCCGGACTATTACCTGCCCGGCCTGCCGCACCTGGACCGGATCGTCTGGAAGGTGATCAACGATTCGGCCAGCCGCGCCGCCGCGCTGGAAACCGGTGCGGCCCATTACGCTGCGCGCAACCCGATCACGTTCAGTGACGCCGCGCGTCTGCGCCAGCGCCCCGACCTGGTGATCGACACGAAGCAGTACGAACCGAACTCCTACTGGCTCGAATTCAACCTGCGCGACCCGGTGATCGGCAATCTTGCCGTGCGCCAGGCCATCGCCCATGCGATCGACCGCGCCGCGCTGGTGAAAACCGTGTGGGGCGGCTACGGCGCGCCGCTCGATGCGCCGGTGCCATCCGGCGTGGCCGAGTATTTCACCAAGGACGTACCGAAATACCCGTTCGACCCGAAACGCGCAGAACAGCTGCTCGACCAGGCGGGCTTCCCGCGCAAGGCCGGCGGCTGGCGTTTCAAGCTGACGCATGACTTCATCCCGTTCGGCGATGACTACCGCCGCACCGGGGAATATGTGCGGCAGGCTCTGCGGCGGGTCGGCATCGACGCGTCGCTGGGCGGCAAGGACCTGTCGACGTGGACGCGCGATGTATTCACGAACCGCAATTTCCAGGTAATCAGCACCTGGGGCGGCTGGACGCGCGATCCGCAGAACAGCCTCGATATCCGTTTCGGTGCGCGCGGCGACAAGCGCGGCGTCCCGTGGTACAAGGTTTCCGGATACACCAACAAGGAAGTCGAGGCCTTGCTCGAACCGACGCGCTCCGGTGCCGACCCGGCGCTGCGCAAGACCAACTACAAGCGTCTCCAGCAGATCGTGCAGGCTGAATTGCCGGTGCTGCCGCTGCTGGAAGTCTATTTTTTCTCGGTACTGAGCAAGCGTGTGCGCAACGTCGACGAGCTGCCGTACCA
>DASVVD010000777.1:0-2371 GCA_036386715.1 Pseudoduganella sp. | reverse complement strand
GGCTGCCGCTTCGTCGACGCGCCGGTATCCGGCGGTGTCGGCGGGGCGCAGGCGGGAACGCTGGCGATCATGGCGGGAGGAGACGCCGCGGACATCGACCATGCCCGGCCCCTGTTCGAGGCGATGGGCCGCGTTACCCGGGTCGGACCGGCCGGTGCCGGCCAGGTGTCGAAACTGTGCAACCAGCTGATCGTTGGCGGCACCATCAATATCGTGGCGGAGGCATTGCTGCTGGCCCAGGCCGCCGGGGCCGATCCCGCTGCCGTGCGCGCGGCGATCCGTGGCGGCTTTGCCGAAAGCCGCATCCTCGAGGTACATGGCCAGCGCATGCTCGACAGGAACTTCCTGCCTGGCGGCCAGGTGACGACGCAGCTGAAAGACCAGCACAACATCCTGGCAGCGGCGGCCGCGGCAGGCGTCGCCTTGCCTGTCACCAGCCTGGTGACAGAGCGTTACGAGTCGATCCGTGATGTGTATCCCGGGGCCGACCACGCTGCCGCGCTCCTCGCGCTGGAGCGGCTGAACCCGGGCCGGCGCGTGGGCGAGGCGCCGGACCAGTTACCCGAATAGCGACCCGGAAGCGGAGCGGTGCTGATCAGCGAAATCAGCGCAGCGGCAGTGCCGCTTCCACCAGCTTGACCCAGAAGCTGGCACCGACCGGCAGCAGCGTGTCATTGAAGTCGTAGCTGCCGTTGTGCAAAACGCATGGCCCCATGCCGTGGCCGCCCGTGCGGTGGTCGCCGTCGCCGTTGCCGATGAAGATATAACAGCCGGGCTTCTCCTGCAGGAAGAAGGCGAAATCCTCGGCGCCCATGGTGGGCTCGGCATTGGCATCGACGTTGTGTTCACCCACGACGTCCTTCATGACCTCGACGGCAAACGCCGTTTCCTTTTCATGGTTCACGAGCGGCGGGTAATTGCGCTTGAAGCGGAACTCGACCTCGGCCTCGAACGCTGCCGCGATGCCTTCCGCCAGCGCCTGCATGCGGCGCTCGATCAGGTCCAGCACTGGCGTGGTGAACGTGCGCACCGTGCCGACGAGCTGTGCCGTGTCGGGAATGACATTGGTGGCGCTGCCGGCATGGATTTGCGTGATGGACAGCACGGCCGTGTCCAGCGGGCTCTTGTTGCGCGTGACGATGGTCTGCCATGCCTGGGCGATCTGTACGGCGATCATCACCGGGTCGACTCCCTTGTGCGGCTGCGCCGCGTGTGCGCCCTTGCCATGCACCGTCACGTGGAACTCGTTCGACGACGCCATCATCGGCCCGGTGCACACGTTCATCGTCCCTGCCGCGTAGCCGGGCCAGTTGTGCATGCCGTAGATGGCATCCATGGGAAAGCGCTCGAACAGGCCATCCTCGATCATCTTGCGGGCGCCGGCACCGCCTTCCTCGGCAGGCTGGAACACCAGGTACACGGTACCGTCGAAATCGCGCCGCCGCGCCAGGTGCCAGGCGGCACCCAGCAGCATGGCCGTGTGGCCGTCATGGCCGCACGCGTGCATCTTGCCGGGGTGACGCGAGGCATGCGGGAAGGTATTCACTTCCTGCATCGGCAACGCATCCATGTCGGCGCGCAGGCCAATGGCACGATCCGACGAACCATTCCTGATGATGCCCACCAGGCCCGTGACGCCAAGACCCCGCACCACGGGGATGCCCCATTCGCCGAGCTTGGCAGCGACCGCATCCGCGGTGCGCACTTCTTCGTAGGACAGTTCCGGATGCGCATGCAGGTCGCGGCGGATCTCCTGGAGTGCGGATTGGAATGCAATGATCGGTTCTACAAGTTTCATCTGGCTCTCCACGTTATTCTCCGCGCCCGGGTCGGGCGCGTGCTGCCCGGGCCAAACCGGGCAAGATAGCAAATGCGCGCCAGTAAGCGCCTGGAACATTGTATCCTTTGTAATGCCCCAGAAGCCACCCGCATGACGGCTGCAAGATCGGCGGCAAGATCGTTTACGATAGCGGATTCTTCCTCGTTTTTCGATACTTCCATGACCGCCACCCAAGTGCGTGCCGCCTGTCCCCACGACTGCCCCGATACCTGCGCCATCCTTGTCACCGTTGAAAACGGCATCGCCACCGAGATCAAGGGCGATCCGGACCATCCAACGACCGCGGGCGTGCTGTGCACCAAAGTCGCCCGCTATGCCGAGCGCACCTATTCGCCGGACCGCCTGCTGACGCCGCTGCGCCGCGTCGGGAAAAAGGGCGAAGGCAAGTTCGAACGCATCAGCTGGGACGAAGCGCTGGACGAAATCGCCGCCCGGCTGAAACCGCTGGCGGAAACAGCGCCCGAAGCGATCCTGCCGTACAGTTACTGTGGCACGATGGGCCTGCTGCAAGGCGAATCCATGTCGTCGCGC
>DASVVD010000776.1:0-5850 GCA_036386715.1 Pseudoduganella sp. | reverse complement strand
GTACTCGATGCTGCCACATTGACGACGCCCAGGCAGTGGCTCTCTATGGCGGTTGCCGGGCGATAGCAGAGCTGGGCGAGACAGCAATCGCAGAATAAAGTTCCATGCCAGAAGGCAATGCCTAGCTTACGCGAACAGCGCCACATCAAATGACGTTGTCATTATGCTCAGACAGCTTATGTCCCCGGCGTGCAGTCGGGGCAGGGTTGCGGCGGCTCCGGCGGCGGATGCTTCAGTTCTTCGGCCAGGTCGCGTAACGCGGTGCGCACCCCTTCTTCCACGACCGGGTGATAGAACGGCATGTCGAGCATGGCGGCCACTGTCAGCCCGGCCTGCACGGCCCAGGCCAGCAGGTGGCCGATGTGCTCGGCGCGTGGGCCGATCATTTCGGCGCCCAGGAACCGGCCGCTGCCGTATTCGCCATACACGCGCAACACGCCATGGTTCTGCAGCATGACCCGGCTGCGCCCCTGGTTCTCGAACGATACGGCGCCCACGGCGAAGCGGCCGTCATGGCTCTGGCCCAGTGCGCGCCACCCGGCGCCGGCGGTGGCGATCTGCGGTTCGGAAAAGGCGATCGTCAGCGGCGTGCGGCGCAGGCCGGGCTGCACCTCCGGATACAGCGCGGCATTGTGGCCGGCGATCCGGCCCTGGTCGGCTGCTTCCGGCAGCAGCGGCAATTCGTCGTTGGCGTCGCCGGCGATGAAGATCGGGCTGGTACCGCATTGCATCGTGGTGCGGTCGTACAACGGCACGCCGCGGCGATCGCGTTCAATGCCCGCCAGTTCCAGCTGCAGTGCCTGCACGTTCGGCGCGCGGCCGATCGCCACCAGCACATGCTCGTAATGCTCGCGCCGCTCGTTGCCGGCGGCATCGCGCGTGGTCAGCGCCAGTTGCTCGCTATCCGGCTGCACGGACACCACCTGGGTCTGGAAGCGCACATCAAGTTCGCCCTTCAGCACGGCGGCCGCATCGGCCAGCACGACCGGGTCGCTCAGCTGCGCGATGCTGTTGCCGCGTGCGTAAAGCGCCACGCGCACGCCGAGCCGGTGCAGCGCCTGGCCCAGTTCCAGGCCGATCACGCCGGTGCCGATGACGGCCACCGACGCCGGCAGGTCGGTCCAGTCGAACACGGCGTCGCTGTGGATCACGCGCGGCCCCGCCCGCGCCCATTCCTCGGGCACGATCGGCGCGGAACCGGTGGCGATGACGATGCGTTCGGCATGCACCTCGGTATGGTCGTCCACCAGCAGGCGGTCGGGCGCGGCGAAGCGGGCGTAACCGCGGATCTTGTCAGCGGCCGGCAGGCCCTCGATATTGTCGACCACGAAGCCGGTGAAGCGGTCGCGCTCGCGGCGCACCCGGTCCATCACGGCCGGGCCGTCGATGCGCACGGTGCCGGGGTGCACGCCGAAGCCGGGCGCGACCTGCAGCGCATGTGCGGCCTCGGCCGCGGAAATCAGCAGCTTGCTGGGCATGCAGCCTACCCGGGCACAGGTGGTGCCGTAGGGCCCGCCTTCGATCAGGACCGCGTGCTTGCCGGCCGTGCGGGCGGCACGGTAGGCGGACAGGCCGGCGCTGCCAGCTCCGATGATCGCTACGTCGCAACGAATCTGCTTCATTTTTCCTCCTGGAATGCTGACGGCATCGTACACCAGGCAACGCGGGCGAAGGATCAGATATCGACCGGATCCACTTCCAGCGACCATTTGATGCGCGCCTTCATCTCGCGCAGCCGCGCCATCCACTCCCTCAGGAATGCCTGCAAGGCGGGCCGCGACGCCGATTCCACCAGCAGCTGGGCGCGGTCGACATTGTGCACCCGTGTCATGCTCATCGGGATCGGGTCGTTGATCGTGATGCCTTCCGCAATGCCCTCGTCCTGGAGGCAGTCGCGCGCGGCCTGCAGGAACTCGATCGCTTTCGCCAGCTCCGGCGCCTCGGCCCGCAGCATGGCCTGGTACAGGTAGGGCGGCAGGCCGGCCTGGCCGCGCTCGGCCAGCAGCGCGCCGGCGAAGCGGTCGTAGTCGTGATTGACCACGGCGGCATACAGCGGATGCTCCGGATAGCGCGTCTGCACCAGCACTTCGCTGGGGCTGCCGCCCTCGGCCTGCGCGGTGCGGCCGGCACGCCCGGCCACCTGCATCAGTTGCGCGAACAGGCGCTCGCTGGCCCGGTAATCCTGCGAGAACAGCGCCGTGTCCGGGTTGAGGATGCCGACCAGCGTCAGTTTTTTGAAATCGTGGCCCTTGGCGACCATCTGCGTGCCGATCAGGATGTCCACTTCGCCGCGGTGCACGGTATCGAAGGCTTCCTGCGCACTGCCCTTGCGGCGCGTGGAGTCGGCATCGATCCGCAGGATGCGGGCCTGCGGGAACATCGCCTGCAGGCCTTCCTCGATACGCTGCGTGCCGCGGCCCAGCGGCTGCAGGTCGACGTTGCCGCAGGTGGGGCAATGGCGCGGGATGCGCATTTCCAGGCTGCAATGATGGCAGCGCAGCTTGAATTCGCCCTTGTGCAGCACCATGAAGGCCGTGCAGCGCTGGCAGTCGCTGATCCAGCCGCAGGAATCGCAGCAGATCACCGGGGAGTAGCCGCGCCGGTTCAGGAACAGCAGCGACTGCTCGCCACGCTCGAGCCGCAGCTTCAGCGCATTGACCAGGGGCGTGGTCAGGCCGTCTTTCGGCTTGTCGTGCTCCAGGTTGACGAGTTTCACGGCCGGCAACGTGGCCTGCTTCACGGCACGCTCGCGCAGCTCGAGCTTGCGGTAGCGCTTCGATTCGGCGTGGTGCCAGCTTTCCAGCGACGGCGTGGCCGACCCCAGCACCACGGGAATCTTCAGCTGCCAGGCACGCCACACGGCCAGGTCGCGTGCCGAATAGCGCAGCCCCTCCTGCTGCTTGTACGAAGGGTCGTGCTCCTCGTCGATCACGATCAGCTTCAGGTGCGGCAGCGAGGCCAGGATGGCCAGGCGCGTGCCGAGCACGATGCGGGCCTGGCCCTGGTGCGCGGCCAGCCAGTGCAGCATGCGCTCGCCCTCGGCCAGGCTGCTGTGCAGGGTGGCCAGCATGACGCCGGGGAAGCGCGCGCGGATATTCGATTCCAGTTGCGGTGTCAGGTTGATCTCGGGCACGAGTACCAGGATCTGCCCTGCCGGCTCGCGCGCCAGGACCTGGGCGCAGGCCTGCAGGTACACCTCGGTCTTGCCGCTGCCCGTCACGCCGTAGAGCAGTATCGGCGCGAACCCCTGCGCGCCGCCGATCGCATCGGCCGCGTGCTGCTGTTCCGCATTCAATACCGGCATGCCGACCGGGGCAGGATCATGCGCGATGGCAATTTTCTCCAGCTTCCTGATCGCGCGGTCCAGCGCCACCGTGGTGGACAGGCGCAGGTTCTTGGGCAGGCCCGGCAACGCCACCTCGCCCAGCGGCCGCTGGTAATACTCGGCCGCGAATCCCGCCAGTGCCAGCCATTGCGCGCCCAGCGGTACCAGCTGCGTGCGCACTGCCAGCACATCCTTGAGTTTTTCCACCGGCACGTCGGTCTCGTCGACAACGGCGACGATGATGCCGACGACTTCGCGCCTGCCGAACGGCACCAGGGCCAGCTGCCCGACCTGGGGGCCTGGCTGGGCTTCCCCTACGGCATCGCATGGCCAGCGATAGTCGAACACGGCGTGCAGCGGCGTATCGAGCGCGATGCGAAGTATGCGGTGAGACATTAAATTACCCGTGAACTATCCACAAATTCTGGGGATAACTTTGTGGACAGTGCGCCCGTAATCCCCGGCAACCTGCGTTACCAAGCCAAAGATGAGGCATGGAAACGTCAAATTTCACAATTTTTTATGTTTAAAATCAATGAGTTAAAAATCACTCTCGGGAGAGGCCCGATTCCGTGGATTTTTAATTTTGCTGTGCATAAGTCGGGTTTGCTCAAGCCCCTGATCAATCGAAAGCCGGCATGGGTGGACAGGCGAAGCCGGCTATTTTACCAAGCAGGCTCGTGCATAGCGAGGACTATTGCCTGCCTAAAATTCGTGCACTGCAGCGTAATTTTGCCTAAGTCGCGGTTTACTAAGCGCTTTTGCCTTTTTTCCACAGTTTTTGTGGATAACTTTGTGGAGAATGACTCCACAACATTTATCTGGCACGGGGATAACGTTTACTTCTTACAAAGTACTCATCCCCCAGCAACATAAATTCTTTAATAAAAACAGTGACTTGCAGGAATCGACTTGGCAGCGCTTTCGCGGCTGCCTCATATTTTGGCAGCCGAAAAAATTGTGCATAAGTCGGGTTGGCTTATCTGGTTTGCCCGGGATTTTCCGGCTGTTGCGGGAAGATCAGGCAGCGGAACGCAGCTTGCGGCTATGGGAATGCACCGCGTCCACCATGGCCGCCACCGATTCCGGTGGGGTGAACTGGGAAATGCCGTGGCCCAGGTTGAATACGTGGCCGGTGGTGTGCGGACCATAGCTGTCCAGCACGCGGCACACTTCGGCGCGGATCTGGTCCGGCCCGGCAAACAGGATGGCCGGATCGAGATTGCCCTGCAGCGCGACCTTGTCGCCCACCGCCGCGCGCACCTTGCCGATATTGGCTGTCCAGTCCAGCCCGATGGCATCTGCACCGATCGCGGCGATTTCCTCCGCCCAGTGCGCGCCGCCCTTGGTGAACACGATGGCTGGAATGCGCGCGCCGTCATGCTCGCGCTTCAGCTGCGCGACCACGCGCTGCATGTACCGCAGCGAAAACTGCTGGTAAGCGCCATCGGCCAGCGCGCCGCCCCATGAATCGAAGATCATCACGGCCTGGGCGCCGGCTTCGATCTGCGCATTCAGGTATTCAGCCACGGCGCGGGCGTTGATGTCCAGGATGTGGTGCATCAGGTCCGGCCGGCTGTAGAGCATTTTCTTGATGGTATGAAACTCGCGCGAGCCCTGGCCTTCCACCATGTAGCACGCCAGCGTCCATGGGCTGCCGGAGAAGCCGATCAGCGGCACCCGGCCGTTCAGCGTGGTGCGAATCTGCGTGACGGCCTTGAACACATAATCGAGCGAACCCGGCTCGGGCAGGCGCAGCGCCTGCACATCGGCCTCGCTGCGCAACGGGCGCTCGAACTTAGGCCCTTCGCCTTCGACGAAATACAGGCCCAGGCCCATCGCATCGGGCACCGTCAGGATATCGGAAAACAGGATCGCCGCATCCAGCGGATAGCGGTCGATCGGCTGCAGCGTGACCTCGGTGGCCAGGTCGGGATTCGTGGCCAGGCCCATGAACGAACCGGCCTTTTCACGCGTGGCCTTGTATTCCGGCAGGTAGCGGCCGGCCTGGCGCATCAGCCACACGGGGGTGTAATCAGTCGGCTGGCGCAGCAGCGCACGCAGGAAGGTGTCGTTCTGGAGCGGGGCGAATTGTGGCATGGAGGGCAATGAAAAGCGGGACGAAAGAAGGTATTATCGCATCCCCCCGTTCTTTTCACCTGCCCTGGAAATGACCATGCCGACACCCCTGCAAACCGCCCCTTCCGGTACCTGGCCGTCCCCGATCAGTGCCGCCATGGTCGCCGCCGGCGCCACCCCACTGTCGTCGCTGGCGGTCCAGGGCACCGATATCCTGTGGCTGGCCGGCCGCGCCAGCGAAGCGGGCCGCAGCACGCTGCTGCGATTCCAGGGTGGCCATGCCGATGAATTGACGCCGCTGCCGCTGAACGTGCGCTCGCGCGTGCATGAATACGGCGGCGGCGCCTACGTGGCGGACGCCGGCACGGTGTTCTTTACCCATGCGGCCGACAACCGGCTGTACCGGAAGGATGGCGATGCGCAAGCGGTGCCGTTGACAGCGGAAG
>DASVVD010000775.1:0-6054 GCA_036386715.1 Pseudoduganella sp. | reverse complement strand
GATAGAAGCAATGGCGGTGGCATTGACAACAGCAATGGCGCGGCATGCTGCGATATTGAAAGCGCTGGCAATGGAAGCCGCGAGCAGTGTCGCCAGATGGCGACACTGTCATGCCTGTCACGACATTATGGATTGGCCGTGAGGCATGTCAACGAATGAGCATGCAAGGGATGAATAACTATTTTCCCGTGAATACTTCCATAATAAAACGACTCAACCATGCGACGGCAGCCATCGCGTAACCAGCCTTGGCCGGCAGTATGCTGCAGAGAGCCTGCCACTGGCAGGCAACCGTTGCCAATCAACTGCCAGCCCCGGCATCACCTCACTCAGCGCCATCGACAACATGGTGGCGCTGAACTTTTTCAGTAGTCCGAATTACTACCTGTTTCGATTATTGCTTGATCAGGAAATCTTCCTTCTTGCGGCCATCGAGCCATTTTGGCGCGCGGCCGCGGCCGGTCCAGGTCTGGCCCGTTGCGTCGTCGCGATATTTCATCGGCACCGGCGCACGCTGCTTGACAGGCTTGGACGTCTTGACGGCCGGACCAAGGTCGGCGAGCGTCAGGTTATGTTCGCGCATGATCGTGGCGATGCGCTCCTTTGCCTCGGAGATCTCGTTCCGGCGGGCCAATTCAGCCTGCTTCTGCAATTCGGCGATCTTCGTCTGGTATTCCTGGTAAGTCGTCATCTCTTATCCTTCAAGGTGAAAAAGTGCGTGTGACAATCTGTGAGAATTCAATGTCCCGTCAATTTACCATAAGACCACGACTGCATTCCACACTTATTCGAATAATCGTTGTGGAAACTTACGCGAGAATAAAACCTGCCCACTTAACTCGCAGCCATCAATACCATCCCGCTAGCAGTCAATGCGACGGACGCAGCACCGCGCTCAGGCTATCATTGCCACCCTTGCCGTTCGTCGAATGGCGCACGGCCGGGTATAGCCGCCGCCGGGCGATTTATTCGGGCTCAGGAATTAGGCGTGAACCACTGCACGCTGGCAGCCGGGAGTATTGCCGGTCTGCGGCATCGCTACGCTGCACAGGATAAATGTATTTATCAGCGGCCCGGCGACGCAATACCGGCATGCCATGGACGAGAAATGTTACCGGTGCCCGGCATGTGCGCCGCCTATGCCGCGGCGCTTGCGCCGACCGGCTGGAAAACCGTTCCACGACCGATGTGATGCGGATGGAGATCGGCGACGGTCCAGCCGCGTTACCGCGGCTAATCCGCGGCGACCTGGACGATGCGCCTGATAACGGCGCAAGGCTTTTTACCTATGAGGATGGCGCCACATTGCACTGGCACCGGGAATGCTTCCGCGATACCAGTGCGCCCGGCATTGCCGGCGCAGCCGCTCAGAAGCGCATCTCCAGCGTCGCCCTGCCCTGCGTATAACCGGGATACATGCTCGTGCGCCGCAGCGTACCGCTCTCGTCCATATAGGCCGAATCGGACACGGAATCCTGGCCCAGCAGGTTCGATACCGCCACCCGCAGCTGATACTGCGGCGTGAACTTCCACAGCGCATACACGTCGAGATCGCGCCGGATGGCCTGGTAGCCGGTCTGGTTGACATCGATGCGCACGGGGCCGCCATCGCGGAAGGCAAAGCTGGCGCCGGTGGTCAGCCTGCCGTCGCGCGAACGGTAATCGGCGCCGAACGTGGCGGACAGCGGCGTCTGCTGGTCCAGCCGGTTGTCCGGGCCCGGCACCACGTCCACCCGCGACCAGTTGCGCGAGACGCTGGCACGCACGTCGACACCCGGCGCATCGTCGATCACGGCCGCCAGCGGGAACTTGGCTTCCAGCTCGATGCTGCGGGTGACGGCACTGCCGTCGTTGACCGGCGTGGCGACCCAGCGGCCATTTTCCAGGAACAGGCCCTGCCGCGTGTAGCCGCTGATACGGCGCATCGATGCGGCCGCCGACAGCAGTGCGCTGTCGCCCCAGTAATGCTCGTAGGACGCGTCGATGCCCGATGCCAGCTCCGGCTGCAGGCCGGGATTGCCGCGGCGATCGGGTTCGGTCTGGCTGTTGTTGGTCGACGTGAAACGGCGCGGCACCAAGTTGTTCGCACCGGGCGCCTTGTAGGTGCGGGTCAGTGCCAGGCGCACCTGGTCACGGCTGTCCGGCAGCTTGTACAGGGTCTGCGCCAGCGGGCTCCACACGCTGTTGGCCTGGCTGACGGTATCGAAACCGTCGCCTTCGGTGGTGGTCTCGATGCCTTCCCAGCGCAGGCCGGCATACACGGACCAGCGCGGCGTCAGGTTCCACTCATCCTGCGCATACAGCGCCAGCCGGTTGACCCTGGCCTCGTAGCCCTCGTCCGAATCCACGCCCGTAATGCCCGGCAGGTCGGCTTCATCCTCGATGCGCGAATCGTCGCGCAGCATGACGCCGGCATCCCAGCCCATCGACAGCGCATGGTCGTCGAACAAGGGCCGCGAATACTTGCCTTGCGTGGAAAAACCCTTTTCCGTGGTGTCGCTGAGCACGGTGGCATCGCGTCCCAGCGCGCCGGCGCGATAATCGGACTCGTGCCACGTGCCTTCCGAACGCAGGCCGCTGATGCCGGCCTTCGCGTCCAGCTTGGCGCCCTCGCCGAGCCGGTGTACCCAGTTCAGGTCGGTGCGGGCGTACGTGCTGCGATTGTCATTGAACATGTCGCGCGCATCGAAGCGCGGCGGCGCGCCGAGTTCGGTATCGATCTGCTGGTCGCCATGGTAGCGGTTGCGATTGACGTTGACGAACGTCTGCCAGGTCAGCGTATCGCCGCCTTCCAGGTTCCAGTTGATGCGCGGCGACAGGTTGATGCCCTCCCAGCGGCCGCTGTCCTGCTGGCGGGTGTGCCGCGCCAGCCGCAGTTCGCCGGCCGGATCGACCAGCGTTTCCTCCACGGGCGACGCGCGGTCGTAGGTGCCGCGCCAGAAGTTGCCGCTGAGCGAATACGACATTGCGCCGTGCTTGTCGGACAGCTGCACGCTGCCGCTCGGGCTGTTCTGGTCGGCGCTTTTCGCCGCGCTGAGCTTCACTTCGCGCTGGGCCGTCCTGACCGCGCGCTTGAGCACGATATTGATCGTGCCGGCGATCGACTGCGTGGAGAACTCGGCGCTGGCCGCGCGCACGATTTCGATCCGCTCGATGACGTCCGGCGACAGCGTGTCGATCGAGAAGCCGGCCGGCGCCCGTTCGCCGTTCAGCAGGATCTGCGTGTAACCACTGCCCAGGCCGCGCATGCGGATATCGCCGCCGCCACGCCCGGAACCGCCGACCGTCACGCCGGGAATGCGCTTGAACACGTCGGTGATCGAGGTGTCGCCATAGCGCTTGATTTCCTCGTCGGAGATGACGACCTTGCTGGCGGTATCGTCGCGGCGTGGATCATAGGCGGCTGCGGAACCCTTGATTTCCACCGTTTGTACCGGTTCCGTGCCTTGCGGCGGGGCCCCGGTACGCTGCGGTGGCGGTTGCTGGCCGGGCTCCGGCAGCGCTTGAAGGGAAAAGGCGTGAACAGGCAGCGATGACAACACCGCGGAAGTCAGCAATGCAAGCCGGTGTGGTCGAAGGGAATTAGGCGAACGCATGGAAAACGTTTAATGGAGTTTAAATAGGCGATAAATCGGCAATGGTAGCGCTATTTTGCCGGACTTCCATTCATGCGTGTTAATAGCCAAGAAATATTTCTGCAGGATTCCGGCGCCATTGCACCAGCATGCCCGGCTATAATGCGCCCTTGACCATCTCCGGAAATCCCTATCGTGTCCGACCGTCTCGCCGTGCTGCCGCAATACCTGCTCCCGAAGGGAGCGTTGACCAATTTCGCCGGGCGCGTGGCGGGTGCGAAAGGCGGCGCAATGACGACACGGCTGATCCGCTGGTTCGTCGGCAAATATGACGTCAACATGGCCGAAGCGGCGAACCCGGATATCGCCAGTTACCACAGTTTCAACGAATTCTTTACGCGCGCCCTGAAACCGGGCGTACGCCCGATCGCCGACGTGCCGCTGGTCTGCCCGGTGGATGGCCGCATCAGCCAGTTCGGCGCGATCGAGGATGACCAGATCTTCCAGGCCAAGGGCCACAGCTTTACCACTACCGCACTGGTCGGCGGCGACCGCGCGCTGGCCGATCGCTTCCGGCACGGCAGTTTCGCCAACCTGTACCTGTCGCCGCGCGATTATCACCGCATCCACATGCCATGCGATGGCAGGCTGACGCGCATGATCTATATTCCGGGTAGCCTGTTCTCGGTCAATCCGACCACCGCCCGCGGCATTCCCGGCCTGTTTGCCCGCAACGAACGCGTGGTGTGCGTGTTCGATACCGCGCACGGTCCGTTCGTGATGACGCTGGTCGGCGCCACGATCGTCGGCAGCATGGCCACCGTCTGGCATGGCGTGGTCAATCCGCCGCGGCAGCAGAACATCTGCGACTGGACTTATGCCGACCGCGACATCGTATTGAAAAAAGGCGAGGAACTGGGCCGCTTCCTGCTCGGCTCCACCGTCGTCATGCTGTTCCCGAAAGACAGCCTGGCCTTCAACCCGGCCTGGCAACCCGCCGGCGCCGTGCGCCTCGGCGAACCGATGGCCACCCTGCCCCGCTAACCCTGGAAAACCCGCAAAACCCGGGACAGTCCCTGGTTTCCAGGAAACCTGTATCCGGCAATCGCAGCGAGCCTGCGGCTCTGCAATATTTCCTCAAAACAGGGGACTGTCCCGGGTTTCAGGGTTGCCGGGTGGGGTCGTAGTGCGCTTCCAGCATGTCGAGGAATGCCCGCGTCTTGGCCGGCATCAGCCGCCGGCCGGGAAACACCGCATACCCGGTGACCGATGGAAAACGCCATTCGGGCAGCACCTTGACCAGCGCCCCCGCAGCCACCAGCGGCGCGGCGTAGCGGTCGGTGCAGCTGGCGATGCCAGCCCCGGTGGCGGCCAGCCGGGCCAGCAGTTCCGGCGAGTTGCCGGTCATCCGCACCGGCATTTCGCGCTCCCATATTACCTTGCCCCGCAACAACTTCCACTGCGCCATGCCCGACGCGCTGCGCGACAGCCCCAGCAGGTCATGACGGAACAGCTCGTCCGGATGCGACGGCAGCCCGCGCAACACGGTGTAGGACGGCGCGGCATACAGCGACCAGGTACTGAGCACCACCGGCCGGGCTGCCAGCGTGGCGTCGTCCGGCAGCGCGCCCATGCGCACGGCGAGATCGAACCCCTCCGCCACCAGGTCGACGCGCCGTGGCGACAGGTCGAACTGCAGCGAAATCGCCGGGTATTTCACCATGAATGCCGGCAGCAGCGTTCCCATCACGTCGTTGGCGAAGTCGGCCGGCATCGATACTTTCAGCAACCCGTTCGGCGCGCCCTGCCGGTGCTGCGCCAGCGCGCCCGCCGCCGCCGTTTCGTCCGCGATCTTCCTGGCGTGTTCCAGCAGGCTGGCGCCGAACTCCGTGAGCACCAGCCGTCGCGTGGTCCGTTGCAGCAACCGTTCGCCGAGCCTGGCTTCCAGCTGCGACAGGCGGCGCGACACCGTCGACTTCGGCAGTTGCAGGCGCTCGGCAGCCTGGCTGAAGCTGCCCACCTCCACGATTCGGGCAAACAGCAGCAGGTCACCGGGATCAATGTCCGCGCTCATTTTCAACAACCTTGTTTCATGATTGTTCCACTAGTGGATGAATGTTATCCATTTTAACGTCTTTATCAGCATGAATGGAACGAGTAAAGTATCTCAATCGCAGCAATCCACCAAACTCGAACGGAGCACACCATGAACATCCTGCAAATCAATTCCAGCGCTCGCAGCAACGGTTCCGAATCCACCCGCCTGGCCGACAGCATCGTTGCCCGGCTGGCTGCCGACGGCAATGCCACCGTGGTGCGTCGCGACCTGGCCGCCGCGCCCCATCCGGTGCTGGACGAAGTCGCCTTGCAGGCCCTGTTCACCCCCGCCGACCAGCGCACCGCCGAACAGGCCGCCCGCGTGGCGCTCGATGATGCGCTGATCGCCCAGGCGCAGGCGGCGGACGTGATCGTGATCGGC
>DASVVD010000774.1:0-1904 GCA_036386715.1 Pseudoduganella sp. | reverse complement strand
CATCGCCTCCATCACGAACAGTTTTTTCTCCCGTGCCAGGGCCACGATATCTTCCGCCTCGCGCCGGTTGACGGCAAACGCCTTCTCGACCAGCACATGCTTGCCGCCGTTCAGGCACATCAGTGCGTTCTCGCGGTGCATCGGATGTGGCGTAGCAATGTAGATCGCATCGACATCGGGATCCTCCGCGAGCGCCTGGTAGCTGCCGTGGCTCTTGGTGAGCTCATGCGAGCCGTGTTCGGAAGCAAACGCGGTAGCGCTATCAACACTTCTCGACGCGACGGCGGCCAGTACTGCATCGGGCGTATCCTTCAGCGCCGCGGCAAAAGCCTTGGCGATCCTGCCGGTGCCGAGGATGCCCCAGCGAATCGTGCTTACTGTTCCGGTCATGCTTTCTCCTTGGTGGGTGCGTTCCGCTTCGGGCGGAACACGGTAGCGTCGTCATAAAAAGCGTCGTCCTGGCACTCGCACCAGCCGGGAATGCCCAGCACGGGCAGCGGGGTGAAATCGGCCTTGTGCAAGCCTGTGGTGCGCAAGCGCCCGGCCACATGGGCGTCGAGCCACGCGCCCTGCTCCGCACGCGGCAGCGCGAAATATCCGGCCGGCGCGGCCACCACGAGCGTGTGCGCGGTGATGGCCTTGTAGGGCGCCATCAGTTTTTCCATCAGCGCGTGGCCGAACAGCCAGACCTGGGCCGTGCGGCCGAAGGCGCCGGCACGCTCGACGAAGGCCTCGCGCCAGCGGTGCTGGCGCAACGCGTCGGCCAGTTGCTGTCCCGGCGCGTCGTCGCAGACCACCAGCAGTGCCGCGTTCTCGTCGAACAGCGTAGCCGCGTCGCGGGCCGGGCCGCGCTCGGGGCGGATGCCTTCGCGGGCGATCTGGGCCGCCTGCAGCGCATTCAGTTCCCGCTTGATGGCGGGGAAGCTGAGCCACACCAGGCCATTGAAGAAATCATGCAGGTTGTCGCGTGTCGGCACGCAGCCGGTGGCGCTGATGTGCTCCTCGTAGGCGGCGCCTTCGGGCAGCGCGGCCTGCGGCACGAAGCGGATCGGCAGGCCCTGGTGGTTCACCAGTTCCAGCGCCGCGGCGCGGGCGCTGAAGCTGCCGATGACGTCGCTTACGTCGACGGCATCGGCCGCCGGGCGCACCGCGTCATACCAGGGCCGGGTCCAGTCGACCGGTGCCAGCATGCGTTCAGGCCATCTGCCAGTTGATGGTTTCGCCGGCGTTCAGCGGCACCACCTGCTGTTCGCCCAGCGGCAGCGTTTGCGGCAGCGTCCACTGCTGGCGGTTCAGCGTGATCGTGCCCTCGTTCGGTGGCAGGCCATAGAATGCCGGGCCGTTCAGGCTGGCAAACGCCTCGAGTTTATCGAGGGCGCCGGCGCGTTCGAACGCCTCGGCATACAGTTCCATCGCATGCAGCGCGGTGTAGCAGCCGGCGCAGCCGCAGGCCGCTTCCTTGGCGCCCTGCGCATGCGGCGCCGAGTCGGTGCCGAGGAAGAAACGCTCGTCGCCGCTGGTTGCCGCCGTGACCAGCGCCAGGCGGTGTTCCTCGCGCTTGAGCACCGGCAGGCAATAGTAATGGGGGCGGATGCCGCCCTTGAAGATTTCGTTGCGGTTGTACAGCAGGTGGTGCGCCGTGATGGTGGCGGCGATCGGGCCTTCGGCCTCGGCCACGTACTGCGCCGCATCCTTGGTGGTGATGTGCTCGAACACCACGTTCAGCGCCGGGAAGTTTTTGCGCAGCGGGCGCATCACGCGTTCGATGAACACGGCTTCGCGGTCAAACAGGTCGACGTCCGGATCGGTCACTTCGCCGTGCACCAGGAACGGCAGGCCGGTTTCCTGCATGACTTCCAGCACGGGGAAGCAGTTGACCAGGTCGGTCACGCCGGCATCGGAAT
>DASVVD010000773.1:0-2894 GCA_036386715.1 Pseudoduganella sp. | reverse complement strand
GGAAGTCGGTGCCCGCTCGAAGGCGTTATTCGCCTTCCCGTGGGCGAACGATGGGAAGTCGGTGCCCGCTCGAAGGCGTTATTCGCCTTCCCGTGGGCGAACGATGGAAGTCAGTGCCCGCTCGAAGGCGTTATTCGCCTTCTCGCAGGATGCGCTGGCGTTCGATCCAGTCGGCCACGGGTCCGCGCACGTCGAGCCCGGAAAAATCCTTGGCCACGCCCAGGTTCAGGCCCAGCAGGAACGGAATGTTTTCCCCCTGCACGTGCGGCAGGTAGTCGCCGAGCGCGCGCGCAAAACGCTTCGAATCGAGCACGTCGACCACGCCCTCGCCGCTCATCCACTGCAGGATGCTGGTGATGCTGTGGCCGGGGCCGATCGCGCGGTAGATGAAGCGGTTGAACGCCTTGTCCAGCTTCTTGAAATCGAGCGTTTCCTTCGTCATCAGCGCGGCGAGGTAGCACAGCCCCAGCGCCAGCCGGAAAAAATCGGTGGACTCGCGGGTTGTCAGGCCACAGCGCGTGACTGTGAGGATGCTTTCCTGCAGCGCAGCGTCGAGTTTGCTGTTCTCATTGCTCATGGCAGCACTATAGCGGAATCGGGAAACAGACCGGATACTTTTCCCGCCTTGTCACCGGCGGTTGCGCTTGCTACCCTTGGCCACCTTTCAACTCGACAGTACCCGATGCTTCGAATGCCGCCCGCCGCCGGTCCCGTGTTTGCGCAATCTGGTGCACCGATTGCACCGGCTATCGCAAGACAGCAACCCTTATGTCGACGATTCAATACAATGCCATCATGTAGAAGAGAAACGGATGGCAGCGACGGCCCATGCTGCGCCGCATTACCCCGGGAGTAAGCATGGAACTACGCATCCGCAACCTGTCGAAGACTTACGCCAACGGCGTGGTCGCGCTGGACAACATCACGCTGACGATCCCCACCGGCATGTTCGGCCTGCTGGGGCCGAACGGCGCCGGCAAGTCGACACTGATGCGCATCCTCGCCACGCTACAGGAATGCGATGCCGGCGCGGTGTTCCTCGGCGATCTCGACGTGCTCGACGAAAAGAACGCCGTGCGCCGCCTGCTCGGCTACCTGCCGCAGGATTTCGGCCTGTACCCGAAAGTGACCGCCTACGAACTGCTCGACCATTTCGCGGTGCTGAAGGGCCTGTCGCACCGCGCGCGCCGCCGCGAAGTCGTCGACGGCCTGCTGCAGCAGACCAACCTGTTCGACGTGCGCAACCAGAAGCTCGGCACGTTCAGCGGCGGCATGCGCCAGCGCTTCGGCAGTGCCCAGGCACTGCTGGGAGACCCGAAACTGATCATCGTCGACGAGCCCACCGCCGGCCTCGACCCGCAGGAACGCGTGCGCTTCCACAACCTGCTGTCCGACATCGGCGACGACCGCACCGTGATCCTCTCCACGCATATCGTCAGCGACGTTGCCGACCTGTGCTCGAACATGGCGATCATCAACAAGGGCCAGCTGCTGGTGACCGGCGCCACGCAGGAACTGATCGACGACATCAGCTGCAAGATCTGGGCGCGCTTCATCGACAAGCGCGAGCTGTCTTACTTCCAGCAGCGCCACACGATCATCTCCACGCGGCTGCTGTCCGGCCGCACGCTGATCCATGCCTACAGCGACGACGATCCGGGCGACGGCTTCGAGGAAGCGATCGGCGACCTCGAAGACGTGTACTTCGCCACGATCGCCGGCCGCCACGTGGCCGACGCCTGCGACTGAAAGGGCACCATGCTGGCAATCGCGCTCTTCGAAGCGAAGCAGCGGCTGCGGCTGCTGTCGACCTGGGTGTACTTCCTGCTGTTCCTGGCATTGGCGATGCTCTGGATGGCGGGCGCCGGCGGCGCGTTCAAGGATTTCACGGTGACATTCGGCGGCAAGGTGCTGATCAACGCGCCGCGCTCGGTCATGCTGACCACCAGCGCGCTCGGCTGCCTTGGCGTGATCGTGATGGCTGCGGTGATGGGCCGCGCGGTGCAGCAGGACTTCGAACACGACATGCACCACTTCTTCTTCTCGGCGCCGATCCGCAAGTTCGATTACATGTTCGGCCGCTTCCTTGGCGCCTGGCTGGTGCTGGCGGCGATCTTCGCCAGCATCCCGCTCGGTATCCTGCTGGGCGGCTGGCTGCCCGGCGTGGATCCGGAACGGGTGGGCCGCTTCGTGCCCGAGGCCTACCTGCTGCCCTACGTCATCAACCTGCTGCCGAACCTGTTCATCTTCGGCGCCATCTTCTACGTGATGGCGGCGCTGACGCGGCGCATGCTGCCGGTGTATATCAGCAGCGTGGTCATGCTGGTCGGCTATATCGTGGCGCCGGGACTGGCGCGCGACCTGGACTACAAGACGCTGGCCGCGCTGATCGACCCGTTCGGCACCGCCGCGCTGATCCGCCTCACCGAATACTGGCCGATCGCCGAACGCAACATGCGCCTGGTGCTGCCCGAGGGCGTGTACCTGCTGAACCGCGCGATCTGGTGTTCGCTCGCGCTGGTGGCACTGCTGCTCGGCTACTGGCGTTTCCATTTCGTCAGCAGCGTCGACAGCGGCGCGGCGGCGCGCAGCGAAGGCGATGCGCCGCTGCGGATTACCGGCACCGCGGCGCGCACGGTCGAGACGCCTGACTTCAGCTCGCGCAGCCTCACGCTGCTGCTGTTCCAGTTCAGCTGGATGAACCTGCGCGAAACGGTGAAGAACGTGTATTTCTTCGTGCTGGTGCTGGCCGGCGTGCTGCTGATGTATGCCAGCGCGCTCGAAATGGGACCGATGTGGGGCACCTCCACCTACCCGGTCACGGCCATCGTGCTCGAGACGATGTCGCAGGCCTTCTCGCTGGTCATGCTCGGCGTCACCACATACTATGCCGG
>DASVVD010000772.1:0-2213 GCA_036386715.1 Pseudoduganella sp. | reverse complement strand
GGCCGCATGCATGTCGATCAGCACCAGCCCCTTGGTGTTCTGCGCCAGGATGTAGATGCCATGCAGCTGCGCCAGCGCGAACCCGAGCGGGAACTCTTCATGGGCCAGTGCGGCCGACGTGGCGGTGTACGACGACGGCTGCGGCATGGCATACGGCGCGGCCTGCTCGGCCGCGCGCGGCGCTTCCGCGGCGCCGGCGAACAGCGCGCCATAGCGCTCGGTGCTCTGCGCCACGCCGCCGCCATCGCGCGCCCCGGCGGGGGCGGCCCAGGGCGAGGGCGAGAACGTCGGCGTGTAGGTGGGATTCATCATCGCGCCGAACGATGTCTGCTCCTGGGGGCGCCAGGCATTGCCGCCCAGCGGCACGCCGTTGGCCAGCGAGTCGGCGGCGGGCAGCGGCGCGGGCACGCTGCCGTGCGCGGTGGCGGAGGTTTGCGCCAGCGCGCGCTGCACCGCGTGGAACACGAACTGGTGCACGGCACGGCCATCGCGGAAGCGCACCTCGATTTTCGACGGGTGCACGTTGACGTCCACCAGTGCCGGGTCCAGCTCCAGCGCCAGCACGTAGGACGGGAAACGCTCGCCATGCAGCACGTCTTCATACGCGGCGCGCACCGCGTGCACCAGCAGCTTGTCGCGCACGAAGCGGCCGTTCACATAGAAATACTGGCAGTCGGCGCGCGCCTTCGAGGCCGTGGGCAGGCCGGCAAAGCCGTGCAGCCGCAGCACGCTGGACGCCTCGTCGATCGCCAGCCGCGCCTCGGCGAACCCTTCGCCGAGGATCTGCGCGCTGCGCCGGGCCATGTCGCTGGCCATCCAGTGATCGACGGTGCGGCCGTTATGGGTGAGCGTGAAGGCCACGTCCGGCCGCGCCAGCGCAATGCGGCGCACCACCTCGGCACAGTGGCCGAACTCGGTCTGCTCGGACTTCAGGAATTTGCGCCGCGCCGGGGTGTTGTAGTACAGGTCCTGGGCGTTGACGGTGGTGCCCTGTGCGCCGGAGGACGGCACCACCGTGCCCAGGTGCGAACCTTCCAGCTCCCAGGCATGGGCGGCATCGGCCGTGCGCGAGGTCAGCTTGACGACGGCGACCGAGGCGATCGATGCCAGTGCCTCGCCGCGGAAACCCAGGGTGTGGACGTTTTCCAGGTCGTCCAGCGAGGCGATCTTCGACGTGGCGTGGCGTGCCAGGGCCAGCGGCATCTGCTCCGGCGGGATACCCTTGCCGTTGTCGGTGATGCAGATGCGCTTGACGCCGCCTTCCTCGAGCCGCACCGTGACCTGGCTGGCGCCCGCGTCGAGCGCGTTTTCCAGCAGTTCCTTGACCACGGCCGACGGCCGCTCGACCACTTCGCCGGCGGCGATCTGCGAGATGAGCTGGTCGGGCAGGGCAAGGATGGGGCGCGGGGGGATCGACGGAATCGGGGCATTCATGGTGGCCAGATTATACCCCGGGTGGCCAGCGTGCCTGCCGTGACGGAACCCGCTGTCAGGAACCCTGCTGGCGCACCGGAATCGGCACGTTGCACAGGTCCACGTGGCCGGCGGCCACCTTGGTCCACGGGCCGCCGCGATTGCGCTGGGCTTCAGCCACGGCCTTGAAGCCGGCCGATTCGGTGCGCATCACCTCGAGCCGGCTGCGCTGCTCCTGCGGCACATCGGCGGCCAGTTTCACGGCCGTGATCGCCACGCGCTGCGCCGGGTTGTCATAAAAGCCCATGGCGCCCGGGCCGCGCGGCATCACGGCCAGCAGCGGCATGCCGTCGACCACCCGGCCCACCACGGTGATGTTGCGGTCGAGCTGGCGCGGCGCCTGGCCGATCACGGCATACAGCGCGCCGCCGTTGCCGCTGTCGGCTCCCACGTCGCGGCCCACGCCCACCATGCCGTAGCAGTGCGCCAGCCAGGCCTGGCCGCTCTTCGGGTCGCGCGCGGACGGGAAACCGTTCGAGTGGCCCACCTGCGGCGCATAGCCGTCGCGGTCGGGCAGGCGCGTGAAGCCTTTGTCGTTCTGCAGCGGAATGGTGAATTCGCCGGCCAGCCTGGCCTGCGCGGTTTTCAGCGGACGCGGCTTGTCCTCGTCCGGATCGCCCCACTGCACCACGAAGTTGTCCTGCGCGCGCAGGATCGCCAGGCCATCGAAGTATCCCTCGCGCACCAGCGCGCGGATGTTCTGCACGTGCTGCGGTGCAAACACCGGCGCCAGTTCGATG
>DASVVD010000771.1:0-2520 GCA_036386715.1 Pseudoduganella sp. | reverse complement strand
TGTCCTTCTACTGGGGCGAAAGCGATGCCCACCCCGGCGGCACGGTGCCGCGCCACATGACCATTCCCGTCACGCCGCACCGCATCGCCATGCGCGGCACGGAAAGCGCGCCGGTGCGCTGCACCGCCCTCGAAGGCGAGGTGGGCCGCAAGGTCGGCTGCGCGATCTATCCGCTGCGCTCGATGACCTGCCGCGACTTCGCGGCCTTCTCGCCGGAATGCGGCAAGGCGCGCGGCGCTCATGGCCTGGCGCCGCTCGACGAGCAAGCGCGCGTTGCCTGAGGCGTCATCCCCGGCTGCCGTGCACGCGGCCGGGACCAACGGATCGCGTGCCGTCGAAGCGGGCCTACTCCCCCTGCCGCAAGGCCGTTGCCGGCGCCACCCGCATGGCGGCAAGCGCGTGCCGCAGCGTTGCGCCAAGCGCCGTCAGTGCGCCGACCAGCAGGGCACAGGGCAGCGCCCACCACACGTGGGCGGTCGTCATCGTAAAGCCGGCAAGGTAACGGGCGATGGCGAAGCCTGCGGGCGGCAGGGCCAGCACGGCAGCCGCCAGCAACAGAAGCACGAACTCGGTGCCGACCAGCAGCCCGATGGCCCTGCCGCCGGCGCCGTGCAGCTTGCGCAACGCGATCTCGCGGCCACGCCGCTGCACGCTGCCGGCCGCCAGCACATAGATACCGAATGCGGCAATGCCGGTGGCGACCGCCGCACCCAGCGTCAACAGCCGGGCAATGCGCCAGTCATCGGCGGAGCCTTCCTCGAACACGGCGCGGGCTGGCTGCACCCGGATCGGCGGCCCGGGAAAGTAACGCTGCAACAGCGGCGCCAGTGCCTGTTCCAGTGCTTCGGCACCCATGGCAGTGCGCACCATGAACACGTTGGCCCTGCCCTGCCCCACCAGGTACACCATCGGCGTGGATGGGTAGCGCAGGCCCTTGTGTTGCAGCGGCGGCGCAATGCCGGCCACGCGCAGCGGCATGCTGCCCATCGTGACGACCTGGCCGACCGCCGATGCCGCCGGCGTGAAACCGAGTGCCTGCGCGGCAGCGGCGTTCAGGATCACGTCGCGCTGCTGCGCGGCAGCGGGGCCGACGACTTCGAAGCCGCTGCCCGCCACCGGCACGATACCCGTAACGGTAAAGAAATCCGGGCTGACCGATGTCATTTCAAGACGCTGCTCCACGCCGGAAGGCCCGCGATAGCCGGTACTGTCGCGCACCATCGGATGCCCGAACGGCAGGTCGATCGCGGTCGTGCCGCGGATGCCCGGCATGCGCTGCAGTGCCTCGCGGAAGGCCTGCCGTGTCGCATCGGTGGTTTCGGGGCGCAGATGCAGCAGCACGAACTCGTCCAGCGCGAAGCCGGGATCGGCGCGGGCCGCGAAGCGGGCTTGCCAGCCAATGGCCAGCGCCAGCGCGCACAGGCTGATGGCGGCGGCGAACTGGAAAATGGTCAGGACACGACGCAGCCATGCGCTGCCCGGCGGCTCGCTTTCCGCGCGGCCGGCCAGGGCCCGCGCGGGCAACACCCGCAACGCGATGCGGGCCGGCCAGATGCCGCAGATCACACCGGTGGCCAAGCCGAGCACGACCGCGGCCAGCAGCGACACGGGCGACAGGAAGGCGGCCAGCGGCCGGTCCATCAGGTCCGAGAACACCGGCAGCAGCAGCCAGGCCAGCAGCAGGCCGAGGCCGGTTGCCGCCAACGCGACGGCAACCGATTCGGCCACGAACTGCATGGCCAGCCGGCCCGCGCCGGCGCCGAGCGTCTTGCGCACGGCGATCTCGCGGCCGCGCGCCAGCACCCGCACCGTGGCCAGGTTCACGTAATTGGTGGCGGCCAGCGCAAGGATCAGCAATGCCAGCGCGGCCAGCGCCAGCACGCGCGCCTTCGAGGTGCGCACGCCGCCGTGGAAGATCGCCACTTCCGTATCGAAGTAGGCCTGCGCCAGCGGCGTGACCGCCACTTCCACCATCGTGCCGCCGGCACGGCGCATCGCCTCCTCCCCCACGGCGGCGGCCACCACGCGGTTCGCTTCGCGCTGCACCGGCGCGGCCATTGCTGCCGGCTGCACGCCCGGCGCCCGCGCATACAGCTTGCCGGCCAGCGCCAGCCAGTTGTGGCGCTCGCGTTCGCGTTCGCCCGGCTGCCACAGCACCGTGCCATTCCCCACCAGGGCCTTGTAGGGCATGGTGGTGTTCGATGGCGGCTCGGGCAGTAGCGCCAGCACGCGCAGTACTCGGCCATTGACCTCGACCGTGCGGCCCATGGCCGCCGCGCTGCCGAACAGGTCGCGGGCAATGCGCGGCGTCAGCGCGAGCCCGTCCGGCCGGGCCAGCGCCGCGGCCAGGTCGCCCGCCGTCGCACGTACGCCGAACATGGCGGGGAATGTGGCGCTGACCTCGGAGAACTCGACCTCGTGCAGCTTGCCATCCAGTTTGACGGTTTCCCGATGCGGGATCACCGTGCACAGCGTGAGCGGCAAGCCGCTGTCGGCCAGCACGTCATAGGCGGGCAGCGG
>DASVVD010000770.1:0-3065 GCA_036386715.1 Pseudoduganella sp. | reverse complement strand
CGGCAATGTCTTCCGGCTTGCCGAGGCGGCCCAGCGGGATCTGCGTGAGCAGGGCCGCGTGCTGGTCCTCGCCAAGGACTTTCGTCATGTCCGTATCGATGAAGCCCGGGGCGATGCAGTTGACGGTAATGTTGCGGCTGCCGATCTCGCGGGCCAGCGCGCGGGACATGCCCTCGACACCGGCCTTGGCCGCCGCGTAGTTCATCTGCCCCGGATTTCCGGACGACGCCACCACTGACGTAATGTTGATAATACGCCCAGTCTTGGCTTTCATCATGCCGCGCAGGACGGCACGCGCCAGCCGGCCCACGGCCGACAGGTTGGTGGCGATGACCTTGTCCCATTCGTCGTCCTTCATCCGCATCGCCAACTGGTCGGCGGTGATGCCGGCGTTATTGACGAGAATGCCGATCGCGCCGAATTCCTTGCTCACCTCGTCGATGACGGCGCCGCAGCGCTCGACGTCGGTAACGTTCAGGACGACGCCCTTGCCGCCTTGCGCGCCGGCTTCGGCCAGGTAAGCGGAAATCGCCTCGGCGCCGGCTTCGGTGGTGGCCGTGCCGACCACTTTCGCACCCTGGCGCGCCAGCTCCAGCGCGATGGCCTTGCCGATGCCGCGCGATGCGCCCGTGACGAGCGCGACTTGGTTGGACAGATTCATGGTCTTCCTTTGATGTTGTTCAGCTTGATGGCGCGGCTCGCTGCCGCGGCCTGGTCGTGCCAGCTTATTTCAGTACCGCCAGCAGGCGCTCCAGCGAAGCCTGGTCGACGATCGCGTCACCGGCCAGGGCCGGATCGATGCGCTTGGTCAGGCCCATCAGCACCTTGCCCGGACCGCATTCGATCACCTGGGTAATGCCGCCTGCGGCCACCTTCTGCATCGTCTCGACCCAGCGCACCGGGCTCGCGGCCTGGCGCACCAGCGCGTCCTTGATACTGCCAGGATCATGCAACACAGCAACATCAACGTTATTGATCAAATCGATCTGCGGTGCATTGAAATGGATGTTTTCCATGTAATCGCGCAAGCGGTCCGACGCCGGCTTCAGCAGCGACGAATGGAACGGTGCCGACACCGGCAGCCGCATGGCCCGCTTGGCGCCCTTGGCCTTGGCGATCTCGCACGCCTTCTCGACACCGGCGGTATTGCCGGCGATGACGACCTGCGCCGGCGCGTTGTAGTTGACGGCTTCCACGACCTGGGTCGGATCGGCCGCCACGGCTTCGGCGCAGGCGGCGCGCACGTCCTCGTCGGACAGGCCCAGCACGACAGCCATCGTGCCCTGCCCCACCGGTACCGCTTCCTGCATGGCCTGCGCGCGGAAGCGCACGAGCGGCACGGCGTCCTTGAACGGGATCACGCCGGCAGCCACCAGGGCCGAGTATTCGCCGAGGCTGTGGCCGGCCACGACATTCGGCACGGCGCCACCGGCCGCGATCCATGCGCGGTAGACGGCAACGGCAGCCGTCAGCATGACCGGCTGGGTGTTGGTGGTGAGATCGAGTTCTTCTTTCGGGCCCTCGGCGATCAGCTTGCCGAGATCGAACTGCAGCGCGTCCGACGCTTCGGCGATCGTCTGCTCGACGACCGGATTGCCGCTGAAGCCGGCCATCATGGCAACGGCCTGGGAACCCTGGCCGGGGAATACAAATGCGAATTGGGTCATGGTGTGTTCTCGTTATGAAAAGCGGACGCGCCTGGGCACATCCGCGTTTAGAGCAACAGTTCTAAAACGGCGCGCATTGTACACCGCCGTTCGTCTCCCACCTACTGCCTGCGCCTTCGCCGCATTTTGGCGAAGGACAAAACCACTGCGTTTCTACATCCTGACGAGATCCTGGCGAGCAGGCAAAGCTTGTTTTTCCTGCATCCTCGCCAAGTCCCGGCGAGCAGGTAAAGCTTATTTTTTTCCTACATCCTCGCCAAGTCCTGGCGAGCAGGCAAAGCTTATTTTTGCTACATCCTCGCCAAGTCCTGGCGAGCAGGTAAAGCTTATTTTTTACTACATCCTCGCCAGGACGGCACCCCACGTGAAGCCGCCGCCGACGCCTTCCATCATGACGACATCGCCTTTCTTCACGCGGCCGTCGCGCACGGCCGTATCGAGCGCCAGCGGGATCGAGGCGGCCGAGGTGTTGCCATGCTGGTCGACGGTAACGACCATCTTGTCCAGCGGCAGGCCCAGCTTTTTCGCGGTGCCGTTCATGATGCGGATATTGGCCTGGTGCGGGATCAGCCAGTCGATCTGGCCGCTCGTCATGCCGGCCGCTTCCAGCGCCTCGTTGGCGACTTTCTCCAGCACGGTCACGGCCAGCTTGAACACGGCCTGGCCGTCCATGTAGAGGAAGGCGCTGCCCGCCACCGCGCCGCCGGCCACATTGCCCGGCACGGAGAGGATGTCGGAGTGGCGGCCATCGGCGTGCAGCTTGCATGCGAGGATGCCCGGCTCTTCGGATGCGCTCAGCACCACGGCGCCGGCACCGTCGCCGAACAGCACGCAGGTGGTGCGGTCCTCGAAGTTAAGGATGCGCGAAAACACTTCGGAACCGATCACCAGCACGTTCTTGTGCATGCCGGACTTGATGAAGCTGTCCGCCGACGCCATGGCATACACGAAGCCGCTGCAGACGGCCTGCACGTCCATCGCCGCGCTGTTGTTGGTCATGCCCAGCTTGCGCTGCACGATGCAGGCGGTGCTGGGGAAGCTGCCGAAGAAGTCCGGCGTGGAGCTGGCCACGATGATCAGGTCGATGTCGTTCGGCTGCAGCCTGGCCATCTCCAGCGCGCGCTGCGCGGCATGCACCGCGAGATCGGAGGAAACCTGCTCCGGCGCCGCGTAATGGCGCGCCGAGATGCCGCTACGGGAGGAAATCCATTCGTCCGACGTTTCGATGCCCTTGGCGGCCAGTTGCGTTGCCAGGTCGCCGTTCGTGACGCGTTGTTCGGGCAAGTAGCTGCCCGTGCCGATGATTTTGCTGTACAGAGTCATGCCGTCTCACCCAATGGTTGTATTTTCGCGCGGCATCAGTTCGGCGATCAGGTCCGCCAGCTGCTGCTGCACATC
>DASVVD010000769.1:0-6824 GCA_036386715.1 Pseudoduganella sp. | reverse complement strand
GATGTCGCGCGTGTAGTCGGCGGCGCCGGCCGACACGCCGCCGGAGGTGATGATCGCGTCGGCGCTCTGGCAGGCGTCGCGCAGTGCCGTTTCCAGCGCGGCCGGGTCGTCCCGCACGATGCCCATGTCGACCAGTTCGCAGCCCAGGCGCGTGAGCATGCCGAACAGCGTGTAGCGGTTGCTGTCGTACACGCAGCCCTGCGCCAGCGGTTCGCCGACCGAGCGCAATTCGTCGCCGGTGGAGAAGAATGCCACGCGCAGCCGGCGCCGCACGGCCACCTCGGCAATGCCGAGCGATGCGATCAGGCCCAGGTCGGCCGGCCGCACGGTCTTGCCGGCGGGGAGCGCCGCGCGGCCCGCCATCAGGTCTTCGCCCGCCAGGCGGCGGTTGTCGCCGGCGCGCACGCTGCGCGGTGCGATCGTCACGCAGTCATCCTCGATGCCGGCAGCGTGTTCCTGCGCCAGCACCGTGTCGCAGCCGGCAGGCATCACCGCGCCCGTCATGATGCGCAGGCACTGGCCGGGGCCGGGATGCAGGCCCGAGGGCCGGCCGGCGAAATCGGTGCCGATCACCTTCAGTCTGGTTGGATGGTCCGGCGACAATCCGGCGCCGTCGAAGGCAAAGCCGTCCATCGCCGAATTGTCGTGGGCCGGCACGCTGATGGGCGAGATTATGTCCTCGGCCAGCACGCGGCCCAGCGCCGCACGCAGCGCCACCTTTTCCACGCCGCGCACGGGGCGGACGAAGCCGTCGATGACCTGCCGTGCCTGGCGCACCGGCATCGCGTGCGGATCGAGCCCGGCGGTGAGGTCGCGCAGGCGCAGCGACCGTTCCTCGCGTTGCAGCTCGTCGAGCGTGTTGATATTGCGGAAGGCAGCGGCATCGCTGAACAGCACCTCGGCCACTTTCAGGCCGTCGTGCCAGGCGCCGACCTTGCGGCCGCCGCGTGCCAGGTAGGCATCGAGTTGCGGCAGCACGCTCGCCTTCATCAGCGCGAACACCGGGTGGACCTGCTTGCGCGCCGCGCCGCCGTCGCCTGCCTCCATCGTCGCGGCCAGCGCCACATCGGCATCCTGCGCCAGCAACGCTTCGCGCAGGCGCTGCACCAGGTCGTCCGGCAGGAACGGCGAGTCGCACGGCACCGTAGCCAGCAGCGGCGTGGCGCAGTGGCGCAGGCCCGTCTGCAGGCCGGCCAGCGGGCCTTCGAAGCCGGCCAGTTCATCCGCCAGCACGGGCGCGCCAAGCGCGGCATAAGCTTCGCCGTTGCGGTTGGCGCTGATCGTCACCGCCGCCACTTGGGGGGCGAAGCGGCGCAGCACGTGCGCCACCAGCGTGGCGCCGCGAAACGGCTGCAGGCCCTTGTCCACGTTGCCCATGCGGCTGCCCCGGCCGCCTGCGAACAGCAGGCCGCTGACGTCGTCGTCACTCAATCTATCCCCCGTGTCTTGTCTGCCGCGAAATTTGGCACCACGCATCCGGCCATCGCGCGCTATCCGCCAATATAGGACATCTCGACCTTGCGCTGGCCGCTGCCCGACAGGCCGTCCGTGTTGATCGTGCGCAGTTCCGAGTAGCGGTCGCCACGGGCCTGCCACAGGGCGCCGACCGCCGCGGCCAGCTCGGCGTCGCCATGGCCACCGCGCAGCAGCGCGCGCAGGTCGTGGCCCTGGGTGGCGAACAGGCAGGTGTACAGCTTGCCTTCGGTCGACAGGCGTGCCCGCGTGCAGTCGCTGCAGAATGCCTGCGTGACGCTGGAAATGACGCCCACTTCGCCGCCGCCATCAGCGTAGCGCCAGCGCGCCGCCGTTTCGCCGGTGTAGTTCGGATCGACCTGCACCAGCGGCAGCTCGGCGCTGATGCGGCGAACGATCTCGGCGGAAGGGATCACGGCATTCATGTTCCAGCCGTTGGACGCGCCCACGTCCATGAATTCGATGAACCGCAAGATGTGCGGGGTGCCGTGGAAATGGCGCGCCATCGGCAGGATCTCGCCCTCGTTGGTGCCGGCCTTCACCACCATGTTGACCTTGATCGGGCCGAGGCCCGCCTCATGGGCGGCGTCGATGCCGCGCAACACGTCGGCAACCGAGAAATCCACGTCGTTCATCGCGCGGAACGTGGCATCGTCGAGCGCATCGAGCGACACCGTCACGCGCTGCAACCCGGCTTCCTTCAGCGCCCTGGCCTTGCGGGCCAGCAGCGAGCCGTTGGTGGTCAGCGTCAGGTCGAGCGGCTTGCCGTCGACGGTGCGCAGCGCGGCCAGCATTTCGATCAGGCGTTCGATGTTCTTGCGCAGCAGCGGTTCGCCGCCGGTCAGGCGGATCTTCTCGACACCGTGGGCCACGAACTGGCGCGCCAGGCGAGTGATTTCCTCGAACGTGAGCAGCGAGGAATGCGGCAGGTACTGGTAATCCTTGTCGAACACTTCCTTCGGCATGCAGTACACGCAGCGGAAGTTGCAGCGGTCGGTGATGGAAATGCGCAGGTCGCGCAGCGGCCGCGCCAGGCGGTCGCGCACCTCGCCGGTGGGCGCTTCGATGGCGGACGGAATGGACGGCGGCCTGCTGCGGCTGTCGGCCAGCATGATGATTTTTTCGGTCATTACAAGAAGCGCATTAACTAAACGGAACTACACGCGGAACTGCACGCAAGCTGAACTACAAGCGGAACCACAAGCTAACTACAGCATTGATTTCATTGGCGTAATGTAGCACGAGGCCGGCAATCGCACAGGCCCCGAGGAGCTTTACGGGCCCGGCTTGCCAACGCAGCAACGCCCAGGCGGCGAATACGGCAATCGCCACGGCCGCCCAGTCCCATCGTGCCCCGGCATAAAACACATGTTCGCCGAAGAACACGGCCAGGCTGGCGATCACGCCGACCACGGCGGCCGAGATGGCGGTCAGCGGCGCCGTCATGCGGATATTGCCCCGGGTCGCCTCCACCAGCGGTCCACCAGCCAGGATGAAGATGAACGAGGGCACGAACGTAAACCAGGCCGCCACCGCCGCCCCGGCAATGCCCGACAGCGCGGGATTGCCCAGCACCTCGTGCGTCCAGCCGCCGACAAAGCCGACGAACGCGTTCACCATGATCAGCGGGCCCGGCGTGGTCTCGCCCAGGGCCAGGCCGTCGATCATCTGCGCCGCCGTCAGCCAGCCATGGATTTCCACGCCGCCCTGGTACACATAGGGCAGCACCGCATAGGCGCCGCCAAACGTCAGCAGCGCGGCCTTGGTGAAGAACCAGCCCATCTGCGCGAGCGGATTGTGCAGCCCGGTGGCGGCCGCCACCACCGCCCAGCTGCCGGCCATGATGCCGATCCCGGCGGCGCACGTGAGCAGCAGCCGGCGCCAGGAGAAGCGCGCATGGGCCGGTGTCGGCGTGTCGTCGTCGATCACGGCAGGGCCGTAGCCCGCCGGTGCCGAACCGTGGCCCGGCTTGCCGGGTGCGAAGGCCGCGGGCCGCAGCCGGCCGCCGAGCCAGCCCAGCATGGCTGCGGCCAGGACGATGGCGGGAAACGGCACGCCCAGCATGATGGCGGCAAACGCGGCACAGGCCAGGCCGGCCAGCAGGCCGTTGCGCAGCGTGCGCCGGCCGATGCGCCAGGTGGCGGCCAGCACCAGTGCCACGACGGCGGGCTTGATGCCATACAGCACCGCCGCGACCGCGGGCAGGTGGCCGAAGGCCAGGTAGATCCACGCCAGCCCGGCCAGGATCAGCAGCGACGGCAGTACGAACAGCACACCGGCCAGGATGCCGCCGCGCGCACGGTGCAGCAGCCAGCCGATATACACGGCCAGCTGCGTCGCTTCCGGCCCCGGCAGCAGCATGCAGTAATTGAGCGCGTGCAGGAAGCGCTGCTCGGAAATCCAGCGGCGCCGCTCCACCAGCTCGGCGTGCATCATGGCGATCTGGCCGGCGGGGCCGCCAAAACTGATGAAGCCCAGTTTCAGCCAGTAGCGCAAGGCGGCCGATAAGGTGACAGGCGGATTTACAGAAGAGGTCATGGCGAAAAAAAGGGAAGCCGCAGCTTCCCTTTTCATGGTGCCGCCGGATCAGCGGCGGGTATCCACCTGCACCAGCGGCTCATCGGCCACCTGTGCCACGGGCTTGCGGGTGCGGCCCACCCGCACCGGCGCTTCTGCCTGCGCCGCCGCTTCCTGGGCGGCGCGCAGCTTGGCCGGGTCGGTCGCGGTCATCTGCAGGCCGGCAGCTTCCAGGATCGACTGCAGATCCTTGGTCGCGGCAGGCTTTGCCGGTGCAGCGTCGGCCGCCGATGCCGGAGCAGGTGCGTGCGCGGCGGCCAGTTCGGCTGCCGTGGTGACCGGCACCGGCTGGGTTGCCACGGCTTCGGCAGCAACTGCCTCGGCTGTTGCAATCTCGGCGGCAGCCGGAATGGCCGCGGCCGCTTCCGCCACCGGCACCACGGCCACGTCGGCCGGCTGCGCGGCAGGCGCCGCGCTGGCTGCTTCGGCAACAGGTGCAGCGCTGGCCACTTCGGTGGCAGGCTCGGCCGCTTCGGCAGTCACTGCTGGCAGCGGCTCGGCAGCAGGTGCCTGCACGATTTCCGCTTCGGCCGGTTCGATGGCGACCGGTACGGCGACGTCGGCAGCGACTTGCGCGACAGGCGGCAACGGTTCGGCTGCCGGTGCTTCGACGATTTCCGCTTCGGCTGGCTCGATGGCGACCGGTGCAGCCGCCGCGACTGCTTCAGCCGTGACCACTTCAGTCGTGACCGCTGCCGGCGTGACCGCTTCGTCAGCCGGGGCCTGGACGATTTCGGCTTCAGCAGGCTCGGCGGCAACCGGCGCAACTGCCACCGGCTGTGTTTCCGCCAGGCTGGCAGGCGCCTGCGCGGCAGCCTCGATCGTTGCGGTGGCAGTTGCCGGCTCGTCCGCTACCTGCGCCTGCGGCGTTGCCGCCGATGCAGAAACTTCCTCGCGGGCAGCCAGGTCGGCCTGCTCGGTCACCACGGCGCTGGTAACAGCGTTGATGACGTCGCCGTCAGCCGCGCTGCCGGCAAACTCGTCGCCGGATTCCTCGCTGCCCTCGACGCCTTCGCGTTCGCGGCGGTTACGGTTGCGGCCACCACGGCGGCGGCGGCGGCGCGGCTCGTCGCCGCCTTCGCCCGCTTCGGTTTCCTCGCCTTCCAGACCAGCGTTGGCAGCGGTTTTTTCCAGCTCGGCGCTATCGGCAGCCGGCGCGGTGATTGGCGCCGGCGCAGCAATACCGGTGCCGGTCCCGACCGGGCCGACACCGGCCGCGGCCAGCGCCAGTTCATCGGCCTTGGCCTCGGCCGGCTGGACCTTCGCTTCACGCGGCTCGCGCGGCGGACGCGGTTCGCGGCCTTCGCGTGGCGGCCGTTCCGCCCGTTCCGGGCGTTCGGCGCGTTCCGGGCGCTCGGCGCGCGGCACGGCCACGCCTTCAAGCACTTCCTTGTCGGCTTTTTCCAGGCTCTTGTCGGCGAATTTTTCTACGGTGAATTTCTCGGCAGCGAATTTTTCCCCGGCGAATTTCTCGCCTTTTTCACCGAATTTCTCCAGCTTTTCACGCGGTTCACGTGGCGGGCGTGGCGGCCGGGCCGGGCGCGCTTCCGCAGCGGCTGCCGGTTTGGCTGCCTCGTCGCGGGCACCCGGTTCGCGGTCTTTCGGACCACGCGGGCCACGGGCACGCGGGCCACGGCCGTTCTTGTCGGCACGCTCGAGCGGCGCAGTGGCCGGTTTCGCCACAATCGCCGGAGCAGCCGGCGCTGCCGGTTCCTCGGTCTTGCCGGTAAAGAACGACACCAGTTTCGAGAAGAAACCTTTTTCGGCCGGTGCTGGTGCCGCCACCGGGGCAGGCGCCGCGGCCGGCTGGGCCACTTGCGGTGCCGGCGTGCGGTCCACGATCGGTGCCGGCTGGCTCGGGGTGATGGTCTTGACCACCGCTTCCTGGCGCGGCTTTTGCTCTTCTTTCTGGCGCTTGGCGAATCCCATGTCGGTTTCCGCCTGCTCGGCCATCGAATAGCTGGCCGGTGCGTCTTCCAGGCGCGGGTCGTCGTGCTTGATGCGTTCGAGCTTGTAGTGCGGCGTATCGAGGTGCTTGTTCGGCACCAGGATCACGGTGATGCGGTGGCGGTTCTCGATCTTGAGGACTTCGCCGCGCTTTTCGTTCAGCAGGAAGGCGGCCACGTCGACCGGCACCTGCACGTGGATCGCGGCGCTGTTTTCCTTCATCGCCTCTTCCTGGATGATGCGCAGCACCTGCAGGGCGGACGATTCGGTATCGCGGATGTGGCCGGTGCCAGAGCAGCGCGGGCACGTCACGTGCGAACCTTCGGACAGCGACGGACGCAGGCGCTGGCGCGACAGTTCCATCAGGCCGAAGCGGGAGATCTTGCCCATCTGCACGCGTGCACGGTCGTGGTGCAGTGCATCCTTCAGGCGCTGTTCCACTTCGCGCTGGTTCTTCGACACTTCCATGTCGATGAAGTCGATCACGATCAGGCCGCCCAGGTCGCGCAGGCGCAGCTGGCGGGCCACTTCCTCGGCCGCTTCGCAGTTGGTGTTGAAGGCGGTGGTTTCGATGTCGGAACCGCGGGTGGCGCGGGCCGAGTTGACGTCGACGGACACCAGCGCTTCGGTGTGGTCGATCACGATGGCGCCGCCGGAAGGCAGCGGCACGGTGCGGCTGTAGGCCGTTTCGATCTGGTGTTCGATCTGGAAGCGGGAGAACAGCGGCACGTCGTCGCTGTAGCGCTTCACGCGGTGCACCATGTCGGGCATCACGTGGCTCATGAACTGCTGGGCCTGGTCGAAGATGTCGTCGGTGTCGATCAGGA
>DASVVD010000768.1:0-2978 GCA_036386715.1 Pseudoduganella sp. | reverse complement strand
CGGTCGGATTGCCGTGCGCGACGCGCTGGATCTCGCCGCCGGGCGGCGCCGGCGTGTTCTTGTCGTAGCCCACGGCGCGCAGCGCGGCACGGTTCAGCAGCGCGCGGTCGTACAGGTGCAGCACGAACACCGGCGTATCGGGCGCGGCGGCATTGATCTCGTCGAGCGTGGGCATGCGCTTTTCGGCGAACTGGAATTCGTTCCAGCCGCCCACCACGCGCACCCACTGCGGGGTAGGCGTGCGCAGCGCCTGTTCCTTCAGCATGCGCAGCGCGTCCGCCAGCGATGGCACGCCTTCCCAGCGCAGCTCGAGGTTGTAGTTCAGGCCACCGCGGATCAGGTGCAGGTGCGAGTCGTTCAGGCCGGGAATGACCGTGCGGCCGTTCAGGTCGATCACCTGGCTGTCCGGCGTGGCGTGGCGCATCACTTCCTCGGCGTCGCCCACGGCGAGGAATTTGCCGTCGGCGATGGCGACGGCGGTCGCCACGGGATTGGCTTTGTCGGCGGTGTGGAAACGGCCGTTGGTCAGTATCAGCATGGTCTTTTCCTGGTGGACGATGGGTGTCCCATCATACGCACCTGCCGTGCCACGTCATCCCTAGACGGGGCACGGCATTCCTATGCCGAAGGAGGTAGGCGCGTCAGCTGCGCTTGGTCAGCACCAGCGCGATCAGGCTCAGCACCGCGGCGATCGACAGGTAGTAGCCCACGTACTGCAGGCCGTAGGTGGTGGCCAGCTTGGTGGCGATATAGGGCGCCAGCGAGGCGCCGATGATGCCGGCCAGGTTGAACGTCAGCGAGGCGCCGGTATAGCGCACCTCGGCCGGGAACAGCTCCGAGAGGATGGTGCCCAGCGGGCCATAGGTCATGCCCATCAGGCCCAGGCCGAGGCACAGGAACAGCGTGACCTGGACCGCGCTGTGCGAATCGAACAGCGCGCCGAACACCAGGCCGAATAGGGCGATCGCCGCCGACACCCAGATCAGCGTGCCGCGCCGGCCGTAGCGGTCGGCCAGCAACGCGGCGGCGGGGATCGTCAGCCCGAAGAACACCACGGCGATCAGCTGCTGCACCAGCATCTGCTGGCGCGAGAAGCCCAGCCCGGCAACGCCCCAGTTCAGCGCGAACACCGTCATCAGGTAGAACAGCACGAAGGTGGCCATCGCCATCATGGTGCCCAGCACCAGCGCACGGGTATGCTGGGTCAGCACCGCCTTGACCGGTACCTCCACGCGCTCGCCCTTGTCGAGCACCTTCTGGAAGTCCGGTGTTTCGGTGATCTTCAGCCGCACGTACAGGCCCACCAGCACCAGCAATGCGCTGGCCAGGAACGGCACGCGCCAGCCCCAGGCAAAGAACTGCTGGTCGGTCTGCATTTCGGACAGCAGCAGGAAAATGCCGCCGGACAGGAAGAAGCCGATCGGCGCGCCCAGTTGCGGGAACATGCCGTACCAGGCGCGCTTGCCCGGCGGCGCATTCTCGGTGGCGAGCAGCACAGCGCCGCCCCATTCGCCGCCCAGGCCCAGGCCCTGGCCGAAACGGCACAGCGCCAGCAATGCCGGCGCCCAGGCGCCGATCTGCGCATAGGTCGGCAACAGGCCGATGACCACGGTGGAGATGCCCATCGTCAGCAGCGCCGCCACCAGCGTGGCCTTGCGGCCCACGCGGTCGCCGAAGTGGCCGAACACGGCCGAGCCGACCGGGCGCGCGAAGAAGGCGATCGCGAACGTGGCAAGCGACTGCAGCGTGGCGGCAGTGGGATCGCCGGCCGGGAAGAACAGGTGGGGAAACACGAGGACGGCAGCCGTCGCGTAGATGTAGAAGTCGAAGAATTCGATCGTGGTGCCGATCAGGCTGGCAAACAGCACGGTGCCGGGCGAGTTGACTCGGCCGGCCGGATGAGGCTGGGACATGCGTACTCCGGAAGTGGACAGGCGGGGCTTTGCAGCCGGACTGATATTGATGCTTCAGTAACGCTTCAGTAACGCTTCAATTACGCTTCAATAAAACGCTTCAGTGCGGCCGACCTGGTAAAGCCATAACTTGGGTGTGCCGTCAGCCGGGTGGGGCGATCTGGGCGAACGCGTCGCGGATCTCGCCGGCCGATTCCGGGCGCACCACGCGCGCCACTTCCTTCCCGTCTTGCAGGAAGATCATGGTGGGCCAGAGTTTGACACGGAAGGATCGGCCCAGCAAGCGGCCGGGCCCGTCCTCGACCTTGAAGTGCCGGATGGACGCGTAATCGGCATAGGCCTCGGCCAGCGGCGCCTGCGCGGCGCGGCAGTAGCCGCACCAGTTGGTGCCGAACTCCAGCACCGCCGGGCCGCTCAGGGCATCGATCTCGGCGCGCGTGGGCGCCGCTTCCTGGTAGGTACGTTCCATCTTGCGCTCCATGGCAGGCTTCGTTGGTGAAACATTACCATGCCGGCGATGCCCGCGTGCGCACGGTGATGGCGGCGCTGGCCGGAGTCGGCCGGTCCGCTGCGGACCGGCCGGTCTTCGAGCGTTACGCCGACAGGGTCGTGTTGTACTCCTTGCCGCCGATCTTCACGCGCTGCAGCTTGAGCCCCTTCACGTTGTACAGGAAGTACGGCTGCTCGGTGCTCACCGTGTTGCCGAAGTCGCAATCGCTGATCGTCACGTTGGTCACGGGCGGCACGGCGGGCACCGGCTGCGGGCCGTTGTAGTTGTTGGCAACCGGGCCGAGGATGACGACGGCCTGGTAGCACGATGCCTTCTGGCCCTTCTTCGCGCCCTTCTTCACTTCCACGTTGCCCACGGTGACGTTGGAGATCTGCACGTTGTCGACTACCGGCGGCCGGGTGCGCACGGTGTCGGCGGTCGGCGTGTAGTCGCAGTCGAACGTGACCACGGCGCCGGCAGCGACGGCCACGGTGCGCGATGCGATCGGCGAATTGGGCAGCGAGGCGTAGAACGACGGGCTGGTCTGCACGCCGTTCGGGATCTTCACGTTGCGC
>DASVVD010000767.1:0-9461 GCA_036386715.1 Pseudoduganella sp. | reverse complement strand
TTGGCAAGGGCGGGCGCGACGTGTGGATCGAAGCGTCGTACAACCCGATCCTCGATGCCGACGGCAAGCCGTACAAGGTGGTCAAGTTCGCCTGCGACATCACGGCCTACAAGGTGCGCGCCAACGAGCACGCAGGTCTCGTCAGCGCGATCGACAAGGCGCAGGCGGTGGTCGAATTCGACATGCATGGCCTGCTGCTGGGTGCCAATGACAACTTCCTGGCCGTCATGGGCTACGAGCTGGCCGACATCAAGGGCGAGCACCACCGCGTGTTCTGTGACGACGACTACGCCACCAGCCTGGAGTACCGCAAGTTCTGGCAAAAGATGAACCGCGGGGAATTCGACGCCGGCCGCTACAAGCGCATCGGCGCGGATGGCCGCACCGTGTGGATCCAGGCCACCTACAACCCGATCTTCGGCCTCGACGGCAAGCCGTACAAGGTGGTCAAGTTCGCCACCGACATCACCGCCCAGGTCGCGCTGGAGGCGGAGGTGGAGCGCCGCAACGAGGCCGACCGTCGCAAGGTCGCACTGCTGCTCGAACATGTCGAACGCGCTGCGCGCGGCGACCTGACCGGTACCATCGACATTACGGGCAATGAGTCGCTCGACCTGCTCGGCGCCGGGGTCGGCAAGATGATCGGCGACCTGCGCGGCGTGATCGGCCACGTGGTGGCGGAAGTGGCGCGCCTGTCGTCGTCCGCCGAATCGATTGCGGAGCGCTCGAACATCGTCGCCGGCGGCGCCCAGGCGCTCGGCGCGACGGTGGAGCAAATGAACGCCTCGGTCGACGGGCTGACCGGGTCGATCGCCACGATCGCCCGCGGCGCGCAGGAGGCGAACACGCTGGCGCAGGGCACCAGGGAAGCCGCCGAGACGGGGGCCAAGGCCGTGGCGCGGTCGATCGAAGCGATGGCGCTGATCAACCAGTCATCGGAAGACATCAGCGAGATCGTCAAGGTGATCGGCGAGATCGCCAGCCAGACCAATATGCTGGCGTTCAATGCGGCGATTGAGGCGGCGCGCGCCGGCGAGCATGGCCTGGGCTTCTCGGTCGTGGCCGACGAAGTGCGCAAGCTGGCCGAGCGTTCGTCGCAGGCGACCAAGGAAATCTCCAAGCTCATCACGGAATCGGTCAAGCGCGTGGCACAGGGCAGCGAGATCTCGCGCCAGGCCAGCGATGCATTCGATCGCATCGCCTCCGGTGTCGAACGCACGTCGCTTGCAATCGGCGACATCTCGAGCTCGGTCAACGAGCAGTCGAACACGACGCGCGAAGTGGCGGTGGCGATCGCCCACATCGCCGAGGAATCGGAAAAATCCGCCGGCTCCTGCGACAGCATCGCGGTGCAGACCGATGAACTGAACCGTACTGCCGCGGACCTGAACCAGACCGTTTCCGGTTTCTCGGTTTGATGGGCGACGCCACTGCCTGACCGCCCCATGGACCCCACCATGCAAACGCCCGACATGATCACCGCCGGCGTGCCGCCGGCGCCGGAGGTGCAGGCCGCCGCCGCGGCGATGGACGCCGCACGCGCGGCCGCCGCGAAAGCGCTGGCCGATGCCGCCGGACTCGAACTGTTCGGTTCCTTCCACCTGGGCGGCGAGGAGTTCGCGCTGCCGGCGCTGGCGATCCGCGAAGTGGTCGGCTACCCGGAACGGGTGACGCGCATGCCGCTGTCGCCGGCCTGCCTGGAAGGCATCTTCACGCTGCGCGGTACCGCCATTCCGGTCGTCAACCTGGCGCGCATCTTCGACCCGGCCGCTCCGGCTGCCGGCGCACACCAGAAGATTGCCATCCTCGACCACGAGGACGTGCTGGTCGGCCTGGTGTTCGACGCCACCGGCGAGGTACTGCGGGTGCGCCCCGAACAGCGCAGCACCGTCAGCCATGAGAGCGGGCGGCAATCGGTCGTCGCCGGCACCATCCTGCTGGCCGATGGCAGCGGCAGCAGCGCCAGCATCGGCGGCAATGGCGCCCGCCTGCTGCAGGTGCTGGCGCCGGAGGCGCTGGTGCGCATCGACAACGTGCCGCAGGTGCGCTCGATCTCGACCGCTTCGCGAGCCGCCGAGCGGGCCCGCTTCCTGCGGCATGCCGAAGCCCGCAAGGGCCTGTGTTTCTCGGCCGGCGGCACGTCGTTCGCCTTTGCCATGGCGGCCGTGCAGGAAATCATTGCCGTGCCGGCGCTGCGCAGCTCGGTGATGATGGGCCCCTTGTGCAAGGGCTGGATCAACTTCCGCGGCCGCGCGGTCGGCATCGTCGACTTCGGCGCGCTGCTGGGCTGCGCGTCCGGCGGCACGGATGGCGCGGCCGATGGGAGCGATACGGCCAGGCGCATCCTGATCGCCCGCGTCGGCCCGGAACTGCTGGGCTTCCTGGTCGATTCTGTCGACACGATCATTCCTTACTTCGACAGCGACGTGCTGCCGATTCCGTTGCTGGGCACGCGGCGCGGCGCGATGTTCCGCGGCTGCCTGCCCCGGCAGGACGGCCCGGACACGCTGTTCCTCGACCATGCCAATGTGCTGAGCGACGCGGAACTGGCCGAGGTCTGCGCCGGGCACCGCCGCATCTACCAGGACGAAGCGGCCGCCGAAACGGGGCGGGGCGGGCAGGGCGCGGCGGCGCGCAGGCAGGTGTACCTGGCGTTCGCGCTGGGCAGCCCGTGGGCGACCGATATCGGCCAGGTGCGCGAGATCATCCCGTTTGCGCAAGGCATGACGCGCCCGCCGGGCATGCCGGACTGCGTGCACGGCATGCTGAACCTGCGCCAGCAGATGATCTCGATCATCGACCTGCGCCGCCTGTACGGCATGGCGCCGCTGGCCGACACCACCGAATGCCGCATCCTGGTGCTGGAACGGGGCAGCGAGCGCTACGGCGTGATCGTCGACCGGGTCGACAGCATCGCGCACCTGCCGGCCGGCGCCCGGCGCCCGTCGCCCAGAATGCTGCGCGCCGGCGGCGGCATCATCGACATGCGCGCCGATGTCAGCGAAGTGCTGGAACTGCCGGACGGCGCGGTGATGAGCCTGTTCGACCGGGAAGCGTTCTTCCACAAGCTCGAAGCGGCGCTGGCGGCCTGATCACACCAGCGCGTTGCCCCTGGTCGCGGTGCCGACGCCATCGCCGGCATAGGCCTGGCTGGCCGGAATCGCCAGGATCACGCAGGTGCCGGCGCTGCTGCTTTCGAGGTACAGCCGGGCGCCGATCTGCGCGGCCCGTTCGCGCATGCCCGGCAGGCCGAAGTGGCCGGGTTTGCCGTCGGCGAATGCGCCCAGTCCCGCGCCTTCGTCGCTGACCGACAGCGTAAACGACCGTGGCGCGGCATCGGCATGCAGCGTGACGGTGCCTGCCGTGTGCCGCAGCGCATTGGTCAGCGCTTCGCGCGCGATCGCGTAGGCATCGCTGCGCAGCTTCGGCTGCAGTGCGCCAAGCGCTTCCGGCGTGACCAGCCGTACGCGCGCCGCGCCACGCGGCGCCGTCAATTCCACGTCGCGCAACAAGCTCTGCCAGAATTCGCCGGCGCTGGCGAACTCGCCGCGCAGGCCCTTGACCTCGTCGCGCCCTTCCTCGAGAACTGCCTCGGCGCGCTGCAGCACGCGTTCGAATTCCACCCGCAGCGGGCTGTCGGCCGGCAGTTTCATCATCACCGCATGCATGCTGAGCAGCATGCCCTGCAGGCTTTGCAGGAACGTGTCGTGCAGCGCGCGGGCGATGGATTCGCGCTCGCGCACGCGCACCAGCAGCCGGTCTTCGATGCGCGCCGCGAGCTGGCGCATGCGCAGCCGGTAGGCGAGCGCTATCACGAGCAGCACGGCCAGCGCGCAGGCGGCGTAGAACCACCAGGTCTGCGTTACGCGTGGCACGATATGAAAACGCAGCGTGGTCACGCGGCTGGGTACACCGTCTTCATTGCGGGCCATGACTTCGAACACGTGCTCGCCCGGGTCCAGGCGCTGGAAAAACGCGGTGCGCCGGGTGCCCGCCTCGACCCAGGCCGCGCCGCCGCCGGCCAGGCGATAGCGGAACGTGACCCGCCCGGGCATGCGCAGGCTCGGCGTGGTGTAGTCGATCTGCACGTCCTCGATGCCCTTGCCCAGTTCGACCGGCATGGCCGCCGGGTAGCTGCGCCCGCCGGCCGTGAAGGACAGCACCGCGACATCCGGCGTGGCCGGATTGGCGTCCAGTTTGCGCGGATCGATCCATGCCGGCCCCCGTTCGCCGGCGAACCACAGCTTGCCATCCGGCGCGGCGAAGGCCGTCTTGACCAGGATACCCGTCTCGGCGCCGCCGACATAACCGTCCAGTGCGTCGTACAGCGTTCCTTTCAATGCCAGCGCCGGATCGTTCGCCGTGCGCGCCCAGTCTTCCGGCAATATCCGGAAAATGCCCCGTTCCGCGTTGAGCCAGCGGGTGCCACCCGGGCCGGTGGCCATGCCGGTAACGAGGCCCAGTCCGCCCGGCACGTCGAAACGCAGCGTGTGGAAACGGCCGCCGGCCAGCAATTGCGTTCCCTTGCTGCCGGCGATCAGCAATGGCGTGCCGGGACCGATGAACTTGAAACCGCCGACGTCGATGCCGTCGGCGGCGTCGTAGGCATGCACGGCGGGTCCGTCGGCGATGCGCAGCCGGTTGCCCGCCAGCCCGTGGTAGCTGCGGCCGGCGGCATCCACCACGACGATCATCGGGTCGTCCTCGGCCGGCGTCCGGGTCCACTGCCCGGCACGGTAATGCCAGGCGCCGAGCCGTGTCGTCCACAGCCATAATTCGTCGACACCGGCGCGCACGTTCGAGATGCGTGCGCCGCTTCCCGGCGGCAGGGCGGCCGGCAACGCGATGCGGCGAATCCCGCCAGCCCCCTGCAGTTCGATGCCTTGTTCGCCCGCCATGACCAGGGTGCCGTCCGGGGCGTTGTCGATGGCGCGGGCGCCCAGCGGGTTCGGCAACGCCGCCACCTTGCCGGCGGCGATGCGTGCCATGCCTGTCGTGTCGTCGAGCTTGCGCACCTGCACGGCGTAGATGCTGCCGTCGGGGTGGGGCGCCACGTTCGACTTGCCGCGGTCGAACAGTCCGGCCACCATGTGCACCGGCTGGTCGCGCAGCCGCTCCAGGCCCGACGGGGTACCGATCCACAGGTTGCCATCGAGGTCTTCCATCATCGACATCACCGACAGGCTGGTCATCTGCCAGGGCTGGTCCAGCCGCTCGGCGGCCGTCACCGGCGTGAAGCGCGCGCGCGCCTGCCAGCCGTCCGGGCGCAGCACGCACACCCCCACCGGGCAGTTGCCCGACCACAGGTTGCCGTCCCGGTCGAATACCGACTGGTAGGTGCTGCTGCGGCCGGGCAGGGCGGGCACCTGCCGTGGCGCCGGCGGCGCCAGCTGTTCGAACTGCTTGCCGAGCACCAGCCACACGCTGCCGTCCCGTGCCTCGATCAGCATGGGATCGCTGCGAGCTGCTCGCACCACCCTGAATGACGTGTCGTGCGGTCCGCGCAGGTACAGCGCGGTGCCGTCCGCGGCCCAGATCCTGCCGGCGCCATCGGCCAGCACGTGCTCGGCGCGGGCTGTCGGGTATCCCTGCGCGGCGCCGACGCGCTCGCCGGCGATGCGATACAGGCCCAGCCTGCTCGCCACCCATGCCGTGCCCTGCGCATCGAGGGCGATGGCGAATACCGCGCTGGTCTGTGCCGGTGTCAGCAGGTGCCGGTACCTGCCGTTGCGCAGCACCGTTACACCGCCGCGGCCATGCCCGATCCATAGCGCACCGTCGCGGGCCGGACGCAGCACGGTGATCGCACTGGATTGCAGCTTGCTGCCATCCATGGTCTCGTAGGGGTGGAAACGCACGCCGTCGAAGCGGAACAGGCCGGCCTGGCGGCCGGCGACCCACAGCCAGCCGTCGCTGGTCTGGGCCAGCGCGTCGACGAAGCGGGGCGCGCCTTCCTGCTCGCCCCAGCGGTCGTGGCGGTAGCCGTCCAGCCCGATCGCGGGATCGAGCGCCAGCGCGAGCGGATGCAACGCACCCAGCGCCGCGAGCAGCAGGCAGCGGAGCAGGGTCTGGTAAGCGAACGTGATGGACATCTGGTTATTGTCCTATGGGAAACGATTCGAGTCCAGTGCCCGAGGGGCCATGGCGCAAGCCCGGTCACGCTGCGGTCATGAAGATAGGTTACCGTCGGCAGTTAAACTTTGACAACGAATTTTTCGGAGCCTTGCCATGTCCCAGCGTTCGCCCTTCCTGTGCCGCCACACCGGCCTGCCGTTCAATAGCCTGGTGCTGGCCGTGGCACTGGCCAGCCCGGCAGTGGCCGGTGCCGCCTCGTTCACCATCGCCACCGGCAGCACGACGCCGCAGTCGCTCGGCAATGGGCAGACCGGCACCGTGGCTGCCGGCGCGACGCTTGCGGTGGACGGCAGCAGCGTGGCGGTGGCGGTGACCGGCGACAACGCCACGCTGACCAACTTGGGCACGATCGCCCAGACCGGCAGTGGCCGCGCGATCCGCGCCAATGCCGCCGGCAACCTGGTCATCAACAACGGCAGTGCCACCAACGCGGCGGCATCGATCCGCACTGCCGACGCGGACGTGATCCAGATGAACGTGCCGGCATCGTCCGTCGTGCTGAACAACTACGGTTCGCTGGTCTCGCAGAACGCCAGTGGCGGCGGTGCACAGGCGGTGGACTTCAATGCGGTCAGTGGTGCCAACATCGTCAACAATTACGCCGGCGGCCTGTTGCTGGCGAACGAAGCCGACGCGGTACGCCCCGGCGCGAACGGGGTGGTGTTCAACGCCGGCACGATCCGCTCGGTGACGGCGACCGGCAGCAGCAGCGACGGCATCGACGGCCAGGAAAATTCCGGCCTGCGCGTGACCAACGCGGCGACCGGACTGGTGGATGCTGCCCGCCACGGCATCACGTTCGGCCAGAAGAACGCCAATGCCGCGTCGACGCTCGACCTGACCAACCTGGCCGGCGGCACCATCCGCGGCAACGACGGCTCGGGCATCAATGTCGACGGCTTCAATGCCAGGCAGCTGGTGACGATCGTCAACGGCGGCCTGATCTCCGGCAACGGCGTGACGGGCGACGGCGACGGCGACGGCGTCGACATCGATGGCCTGGTCAATCTCGTCAACACCGGCGTGATCCGCTCGCTGAACGCCGTGGAGGCCGGCGGCCAGGCCTTCAGCGAAGGCATCTCGGTGGGCGGCGGATCGATCGTCAACAGCGGCACGATCGAAGGGCTGGTCGCCGCCGGCAACAGCGGCGCCGTGGGCCGCGGCATCACGCTGGCCGGCAACGATATCGCCAGCGGCCCGCTGGCCGGCACGCGCGAGGGCCTGTACGGCAACGCGGCCATCGTCAACCATGCCGCCGGCGTGATCCGCGGCCAGGGCGACTCGGCCATCGCCGTCACCGGCGCGGCGAGCGGCTTCACGGTTTCCGTCGACAACCGGGCCGGCGGCACACTGCGCGGCGGCGGCGCGGGCACGGCGGCCATCCGCACGAATGCCGACAATGCGTTCGTCACCAACGCCGGGACCATCGACGGCAGCAGCAGCGGCAAGGCGATCCTGTTCGGCAGCGGCAACGACACGCTGGTGGTGCAGGGCGGTGCCGCCACGATCCAGGGCAGCATCGACGGCGGGCTGGGCACCAATACGTTCGTGGTCGACGCGGGTGCCGGCAACGCGTTTTCCTATGCCGGGGCGATCACGAACTTTGCCAGCGTGGAAGTGCGCAGCGGCAGGCTGGCACTAGCGGGCGCCGACGTGATCGCCGCCGGCAGCGCGCTGCTGCTGAACGGCGGCACGCTGGACCTGTCGTCGGCCGTGTCGCAGACCTTCGCCAGCCTGGCGCTGGCCGACAGTTCGGCCATCGTGCTGGGCGACACGGTGCTCACCTTCAACGGCCTGGGATCGATCGCGACCGGCGAAACGCTGGCGGTGACGCACGAAGGTGCCGGCTACTCTCTGCGCTTCCTCGGCGACCAGGCCGGCAACGCCGCGTTCCTGCAACTGATGGGAGCCACGACCATCGACAGCCTGGCCGTGCGCTACAGCTTCGACGGCACGTATACCAACGTGAGCGCGGTGCCGGAACCGGCCGGCTTCGGCATGCTGATCGGCGGGCTCGGCATCCTGGCCGCCGTGGCGCGCCGGCGCAAGGCTGCCGTGGCGTAAGCGCTCCGCCAATGAAAAAACCCGGCATGCCGGGTTTTTTTTTCACTGCGCGCCGGTTCAGGAAATATCCACGTCCTGGTTGTCCTCGCCGTACGGATACAGCGTGACGATGCGGCCCTCGTCGTCGTAGTGCAGTTCGGCGACCTTGATCGAGCGCAGGTGCGTGATGCCTTCGGACAGGCTGCTGTCGTGGTAGAACAGGAACCAGCGGCCGTCCTTCTCGACGATGGAGTGGTGCGTGGTCCAGCCGATCACCGGCGTGAGGATCCTGCCCTGGTACGTGAACGGGCCGTACGGGCTGTCGCCGGTGGCGTAGCACAGGAAATGGGTGTCGCCGGTGGAGTACGAGAAGTAGTACTTGCCGCGATGCTTGTGCATCCACGGGCCTTCGAAGTAGCGGCGCTCGTGATCGCCGGCCAGCAGTTCGTTGCCGTGTTCGTCGAGGATCACGACGCCGCGCGGTACCTCGGCGAATTGCTTCATGTCGGCCGACAGGCGCGCCACGCGGGCCTGCAGCGCCGGCTCGTGGTCGGCCGGTTCCTCGTGCGCCGCATCGAAGGCGTTGCCGCGGTACTTCTGCAGCTGGCCACCCCAGATGCCGCCGTAGTAGAGGTAGTGTTCGCCGCCATCCTCGAACACTGCCGGGTCGATCGAGTAGCTGCCCTCGATCGGCGCCGGTTCCGCCACGAACGGGCCCACCGGGCTGTCGGCGACGGCCACGCCGAGCTGGAAGATGCCGTCCGCGCGCTTGGCCGGGAAGTACAGGTAGTACTTGCCGTCCTTGCGCGCCACGTCCGGCGCCCACATCTGGCGCGCCGCCCACGGCACGTCCTTCACGTGCAGGGCCACGCCGTGGTCGGTGACCGGGCCGTCCGGGCCGTCCATCGAGAAGACGTGGTAGTCCTCCATGCCGAAATGGTCGCCGTTGTCGTTGAACGGGATGCCGGCGTCGATGTCGTGCGACGGATAGACGTAGATGCGGCCGTCGAACACGTGGGCCGACGGATCGGCCGTGTAGAGGTGCGTGACCAGCGGTTGCGAGATGGCGTGCTCTTTCAGCTGCTGCACGCGCGCTTGCCTGTCCTGAGCCTGATTCTGAGTATCCTGCGTTTGTTCCTGGTTGGCTGCCATGTCCTTGCTCTTGTCGAGGGGTTGTTTGTCGTGTGCTGGATCGATCACTGGACGGCGGCGGCGCGGCGCAGGCCCAGCTCGTGTTCGATGGTGCGTTCGGTCGATTTGCGGATTTCATAGAACGCCAGGCA
>DASVVD010000766.1:0-5115 GCA_036386715.1 Pseudoduganella sp. | reverse complement strand
ACCTGTTCCCGCCCGATGGCGCCGTCATGCGACGGTGCCCATCGAGCCGGGAAACCACGCCGCACAGCCGGCGCCCCCCCGGCATTCGCCCCCGGCATTCGCCCCCGCATTGCTTCCGCATTGCTTCCCCTATTACTTCGACGACAGGTTCATGGTCTGCCCCGCCAGCAGCCGGCAATGGCCGTCCACGCTCACGTAGGTGCGCATGAACTGGTAGCGGTTGGTCTTGAAGGTCTTGCCGTCCGCAGCCCATTGTTCGACGATCGACATGCCATGCAGCACCACTGCATCGCCCAGTGCCCGCGCCTGGACGCCCTCCGTCGTGCGCGACTTGAACCGCGTCGGGCGCGCCATCCGCGCCAGCAGCACCGGCTTCGTTTCAAGCTCCGAGCCGAGCGTGTGCACCCACACGTAGTCGTCGGCAAGCAGCTGGAGCAGGAACGCCGTGTCGCCGCTGCCCAGCGCGGCCTCGTACTGGCGGTCGAGTTCGACCAGGCCGGCCGCCGGCAGGCAGGGGGCCGCCACCGCCGCGAACGGCAACAGGCAGGCGAGAAAGGCGAATGTTCTGGTCATCGTTGGCAAGGGGCGGACAAGGGCTTGCAGTGTACGCCAGGCCTGGCCGCCCGTCACTCGGCCGGCCGCTCCGGCAGGAACAGCAGCACCACCAGCGCAGCCAGCACGATCAGCGTGCCGGCGCCGAAGATGCTGGCGATCGCATGCCGGTAGACCGCCACCGCGCCCGCCTGCAGGGCCGGTGCGCCGGCCGTGCCCGCGGCGGCGATGCCGTGGACATGCAGCTGGCGCGCCAGGATCGCGCCGGAACCGGTCACGCCCAGCAGCCCGCCGAACGAACGGAAGAAGGTCAGCATCGCCGTGCCGACGCCGCGGCGGGCAGCCGGCAGCGCGTTCTGCACCACCACCGTCATGTTCGGCATCACCAGGCCCAGGCCGAAGCCCAGCATGAAGATCGGCGGTTCGATCACGGCATAGCCGAGGCCCGCGTTCATCGCCCATGCCAGCACGCCGAACGACACGGCGGCCACCGCCAGCCCCGCGACCTGGGCGCCCTTGTAGCGGCCCGAACGCGCCAGCACGCGCCCGTTCAGCGTGGACGACAGGATCATTCCCGCCATCATCGGCACCGTCATCAGCCCCGATTGCGCCGGCGTGTTGCCCATCACGAGCTGGAAGAACAGCGGGAAGAACACGCTGGCCCCCATCAGTCCCATGAAGGTCAGCAGCATCACCACGCTGGCGATATTGAACACGCGGTTGCCGAACAGGTCCGGCGGCAGCACCGGCTCGGCGGCTCGGCGCACGTGCACCACGAGCCAGGCGCCCATGCCCGCCGCCAGCAGTGCGCACACCTTGACCTGCGGCGCATTCCACGGCCACTCGGTGCCGCCCAGCGCCAGGACCAGCAGCAGCGCGGTGATCGAGCCCGTCAACAGCACGGACCCCAGGTAGTCGATGCGGTGCGCATGCGTGGCGGCGGGCCGGCGCAGCGAACGGGCCAGTGCGCGGAAGGCCACCAGGCCGATCGGCAGGTTGATGAAGAAGATCCAGTGCCACGACAGCAGGTCCGTCATCACGCCGCCCAGCACGGGACCGAGCACGCTGGCCACGGCGAACACCAGCGCGATCGAGCCCTGGCGCCGCGCCCGCTGGTCGGGCGGCACGAGGTCGCCGATGATGATCTGCGCCAGCGGCATGAAGCCGCCCGCGCCCAGGCCCTGCACCGCGCGGAACACGATCAGCTGCGTCATGTCCTGGGCGAGGCCGCACAGCACGGAACCGGCCAGGAACGTGGTCAGCGCCGTGAAGACCATGGGGCGCCGGCCGTACTGGTCGGCCAGCTTGCCGTACAGCGGCATCGCGGCCGTGGACGCCAGCACGAACGCCGTAACGACCCACGACAGGTGCGCCATGCCGCCCAGGTCCGCGACGATGCGTGGCAGTGCGGTGGCGACGATGCTTTGTTCGAGCGCGCCCAGCCCCAGCATCGTCATCAGCGCAAGGTAGACGGCACGGATCTCCCGGTCGGTGACAGGCGCCGCCGGATCGGCGGGAATTGCCGGGTTCATGGAGGATCGCTTCATGGCCGGGCGACGATGGCGAGGGGTTCGATCGCCGCTTCCAGCGCGGCCAGCTGCGCGGCATCGAGGCGCGCCACGCGCTGCGACAGCCAGTCCAGCCGTTCGGCACGGATGCGCTGCAGGTGCGCCGCGCCGGCGGCGCTCACCTGCAGGCCGCTGCGCCGCCGGTCTTCGGGCAACGGTGCGCTGCGCTCGACCAGGCCGGCCTCCTCCAGCGCCTTGACCTGGCCGCTGATCGTGGGGCCGCGCACGTTCTGCAGCCGCGCCAGCCCGGCCACGCCGATGCCGGGATGCTCTTCCAGCGTCCACAGCAGGTAGGTCTGCATCATCGACAGGCCCGAGGCGTCGCCGGCCGCATCGCGCCGCATCTCGCGCACCAGCAGTTTCAGCGTGCCGCGCAAGGCTTCAGCGAGCGCCTGGATTCGTTGTTGCGTCATGGATCCTCAACTTAGATAGGTTACCTATCTATGTTAATGCCATTCGTCCCGGCCGGCAAGGTGCCAGTGGCGTTGGGCAACCATCTGGCTAGCAAGCTGCCAGTGTCGCGCCGGCGTCACAACGCGCACACTTCTTGCCTTATTTATATTAGACTTCGCCAGCGTTGTAATTGTCATAACTTAAGTTATGCAAGTCACAATTCATCGGGAGCAGCTCAAGGCTGCGCAGAAAAATTCTCAGGAAGAATCATGACCAATATCGTCTTGCGATCGTCGCTCGCCCTCGCCTGCACAATGCTGCTGTCCGCCGGTGCGCGGGCGGAAACGCATATCTACGCCACTTTCGGCAATTTCGCCTTGCAAGCATTCGACCTGGTGCCTGCCGACGGCATCGATGCGACCGCGCTGGCTTCGGGTGGCCGCACGGAGCTGACGCAAAAAACCTCGTTCAACGGCCTCACGACGACCACCAGTTCGATCGCATGGGAAGATGCCGATACCGCAGCTTCGGCGCAGATCGGCAGCCTGTACGGCAATGCCGAGACTTCTGGCGCGCCACTTGTTTCCAGATCTTCTACCTACGTGTATTCGATAAACGACTACGGTCATTCGCTCTCCGCCGGACAGGAGTTGAGCTTCGAGGCGGTTTCCACGGTCGACATCACGGTCAGCGCCAACACGATGATTTTGATGTCGGGCCATTTCTCATACAGCAAGGACATTTCCTCCGGAAACGAAGGTTATCTCCCGCGTGGCTGGGCCAGCGCAAGTCTGAGTGAATCCATCACAGGCGAAGCCGAGTGGTCGCTGTCGGCGCCTTACAGCCTCGGGCGCGATTTCACGCTTGGCTACGTCAACAACGGCAACGAGGCGATTTCGCTGAAGCTGAGCCTGGCATCCGGTGTCCTGCTGTATGACCGCGGTACCGCGGCCGCCCAGGCCGTCAGCGCCGTCCCCGAGCCTTCCGGCTACCTGATGCTCGGTGGCGGCCTTGCGCTGCTGGGTGCGCTGGCACGCCGCCGCAATGCTTCCCGTTCCATCCCCTCCACCTGCGCCTGAGAGATCGACCATGCAAGCACCAATCATTGCCGCCATCCTGTCCGCCGCTGCGCTGCTGGGTTCCGGCACGGCCAGCGCTGCCGCCGCCAACGCGAGCCTCACCTATTCCAACCTGGCGTTCCGCGTCGTCGACCTGATGCCCAACGACGGCATCGCCGCCGGCTTCACGCTGACCGGCTCGTCCTCCTCGATCCTGTTCAGCGTATCCGACGCAAACTGGCAGCTTGTCGATACAAGGTCGTCGGAATTCCCGACGGAGTCCGCGGCGCCGACCGCCTGGGCCACTGCGGGCAAGAGCTACCAGGCATGGTCCACCCCCACCTCGGGCAGTTCCAGCATTGCACTGGACGCCGCCACGTCGCAGGATGGTTCCGGGCGGACGCTGCTGACCGCCGGCTGGCGGTTCGACCTCACGGCAGGCACCGCGCTGGTCGTCACCGGCGCCCTCGAGACCACGCTGGGGCGTACTCCCGGTCCGTCCCACAGCGAGCTGGGCGCGAACACGCTGTTTGAAATCGACGGCAGGATGGACCTGCCCGGTGACCTGGACGAGAATCAATGGAGCAGATGGACAACCGAGGCGCACACCAGCTGGGCACAAAGCGGCACGTTCACTGAAAACTTCGGCCTGATACTGGTCAACAACGGTGCCACCGCAGCCCAGGGTAGACTGGAACTGTTTGCCAGGACCGACCTCGTCGGCTACCTGGGCTCGCCACCACCGATTCCGGAACCCTCCACCTACATGATGCTGGGTGCGGGCCTGCTGGTCGCGGGCGCCGCCGCACGCCGGCGCCGCTCCTGACGCGCTGAACGGGCGTGGCCATCAGCCACGCCTTGCCTGTTCTCATCTTGTTCCTGCCTTATCGGCGCCTTATTTGCCGTCCTGGCGCGCGCGCCACTTCGCATGCGCGGCCAGGGCCGAGGCCGGGCCGCTGCCATACCAGCCATAACCGTCGCGGCGCTCCCTGGTGAGCTCGTTGACGTCCGTATGGATGGTACCGTCGCGGTCGCCGAAGATCGGCTTCATGGTCCCGATGTCGTACAGTCGCGACCACAGCGGTGCGGCGCCCGGCCGGGCTTCGAGGAAGCGGCCGTTCGCGCCCTTGGCGGTCCAGCCCACGTCGCGCACGGCCACCTTCTTCAGCCAGGCGACGCCGGCATCCACGGCGGCGACGACCTGCGCCGACGGCTGCGGCAGGCGCATCAGCAGCGTGAGCAGCCGCGCTGTTTCCGAGCTGGACAGTGCGACCGGCTCGAAATTGCGCGCGCCCACCGGTGCCAGCGTGAGCGCGTCGTGCTGCTGGCACCAGCCGGTAAGCTGGCCGTTCACGCGGATCTGGCTGGCCAGCAGCACGCCGATCGCCTTGTCGTGTGCCGCCTGCGCGCGGGCGGCCAGCCCGGGTGCCGCGAAGGCGAAGTCGCCCTGCCGCCCGGCCACGGTGGCCAGTAGGTCGACGACCTGGGCAAACGCGTTGTCGTTGTAGGTCAGCGCGTCGTGGTAGCCGCCCTGCAGCGGATAC
>DASVVD010000765.1:0-8109 GCA_036386715.1 Pseudoduganella sp. | reverse complement strand
TTATTCATAGCGCAACGCCTCCGCCGGTTTCACGCGGGCCGCCCACCAGCTCGGATACAGCGTGGCCAGGAACGCCAGCCCGACGGCCGTGCCGCCGATCGCGGCGACGTCGGTCCAGCGCAGGTCGGACGGCACCGCGCTGATGAAGTAGATGTCCTTGGAGAGGAACTTCATGCCCAGCATCGTTTCGATGGCCGGCACGATCACGCCCACGTTCATGGCGATCAAAACGCCGCCGGCCACGCCGAGAGCGGTGCCTACCACGCCCACCAGCGCGCCCTGCACCATGAAGATCTTCATGATCGAGCGCGGCGAGGCGCCCAGCGTGCGCAGGATGGCGATGTCGGCCTGCTTGTCGGTCACCGTCATGACCAGCGTGGCCACCAGGTTGAACGCGGCTACGGCGATGATCAGCGTGAGGATGATGAACATCATGCGCTTTTGCGTCTGCACGGCGGCGAACCAGTTCACGTTGAGCTTGGACCAGTCGCGCACCAGCAGGTCGCCCGGCATCGACTGCTTGAGCTGGAAGGCCACCGCGGGCGCCTGGTCCATGTCCTCGATCTTCAGGCGTAGGCCATAGGGTCCGGCCAGGTTCAGCAGCTGCTGGCCGTCCGCCAGGTGCACGTAGGCCAGCGAGGAATCGAATTCGTTGTGGCCGGCCTCGAAGATGCCGACCACGGTGAACGTGCGCATGGCGGGCGCGCCGCCGGCGAGGCCGCCTTCGGTCAGCGCCATCGACACCCTGCCGCCCACCTTGACTTCGAGTGCCTTGGCCAGTTCGATGCCGAGCACGATGCCCTTTTCGCCGGCGCGCAGGTCGGCCAGGCTGCCCTGCTTCACCTGGCGCGGCACGTCGGAGACCTTGCCCTCCTCTTCCGGCAGGATGCCGCGCACGATGGCCGGGCGCAGCACGTCGCCGCCATGGGCCAGCAGCGCCTGCAGCTCCACGAACGGCGCCGCGCCCTTGACCTCGGGATTGGCGAAGGCGCTGCGCGCGGTGGCGCGCCAGTCCGTCATGGGCCCGCCCATTTCGTAGATCTCGATATGCCCGAGCACCGACAGCATGCGCGCCGTGACTTCCTTCTGGAAGCCGTTGTAGACCGACAGGACGATGATCAGCGCGGCCACGCCCAGGCCGATCCCGGCCATCGAGATCGCCGAGATGAACGAGATGAAGCTGTTGCGGCCGCTGCGCTTGCCGGCGCGCGTGTAGCGCAGGCCGACCAGCCATTCAAACGGCATCTTGTGCATGAAACTCATGTAGAGGAAAGGTTCCCTGGTGCAAAGACCGCAGTTTGCCATACAAACAGCATTGCCGGGCTTACTGCTGAGCACGCGATGGTGTCTGATCCTGCGCCCGGGCCGGCGGCATGCTGGCTTGCACTATATAATGGTGCATGGCTTCCACGACCCTGGTTTTACCTTTCGGCCTGCCGCCGGCCGAAATGGCGCCCGACCTGATTCGCTCCCTGCAGGCCCCGGCCCTGGCGACCCTGCTTTCCCGCCACAGCAAGCACACTTATCACGCGTTCGAGACGGATTCGCGGCTGCTGCCGCATGAAGCCTGGCTGGCGCGCGCGCTGGCGCTGACCGGGGAGGAGAAAAACGCGGGGAAAAATGCCGAGCCCACTGTGCCGGCCGCGCCGTTCGCACCCGCGGTGATGCGCGGCCTGGGCCTGGCGCCCGATGCCGGCCACTGGTTCATTTTCCATCCCGTGCACCTGGTGGTCGGCACGCACCTGATGATGCCGGACCTGCGCGGCATGCGCATCGCCGACGCCGACTCGCGCGCACTGTTCGCCTCGGCCGTCCCGCTGTTCGAGGAACTGGGCAAGACACTGGTCTACGGCGATGCGCTGACGTGGTTCCTGCGCGCGGACGACTGGGCCGGCCTGGCCACGGCCTCGCCGGATGCCGCCGCCGGTGACAACTTGCACGCGTGGCTGCCCGCCGGCGCCGCGGCGCGCGACTTCCGCCGCCTGCTCAACGAGGTGCAGATGCTGTGGCACACGCACCCGGTCAACGAAGGGCGCAGGATGCCGGTCAATTCGTTCTGGCTGTGGGCCGGCGGGCCGGCATCGCAGCCGCGGCCGGAAACGCCGCTGGCCACGGCGGCCGCCCCCGCCTGGGTCAACGCGCTCGCCACGCCGGAACTGCGCGACGCCACCGCGATCCAATGGCTGGCGGCGCGCGATCCGCAGCGCACCGCGCTGCTGGGCCACCTGGCCGGCGCCGGCCTCGCCGAAGACTGGTCGAGCTGGCTGCAGCTGATGCGGCAGCTCGAGGACCAGTGGTTCGCGCCGCTGCTGGGCGCGCTGCGCGCCGGCCAGGTGGCCGAGCTGAACCTGGTGCTGACCAACCGGCGCGGCTGGACCGAGACCACGGCGACGAAAATGGCGCTGAACAAGTTCTGGCGCCAGGAAAACCTGAAAAACCTGCTCACCCAGGTCGACGCAGGCTGACAAGCCAGGCTGACGAACGAGGCTTAGAACCAAGCCAGCCAGCCAAGGCAATGAACCGAAGCAACGAAGCAAAGTGACCCAATGACCCGTATCGCCACCCGCCCCTGCCCGTTCCGCGAATCGGAAATGCTGCGCCAGGGAGGAATCCACCCGGTGCTCGCGCGCCTGTTCGCCGCCCGCGGGCTGACCGATCCGAAGGACCTGTCGTCCGAACTGTCGGCGCTGATCCTGCCGTCCGGCCTGCTGCACATCGACGCCGCGGCGGTGTTCCTGGCCGATGCCATTGCCGCCGGCAAGCGCATGGTCATCGTGGCCGACTACGATTGCGACGGCGCCACCGCCTGCGCCGTGGCGCTGCGCGGCCTGCGCGCGATGGGGGCGAATGTCGACTTCATCGTGCCGAACCGTTTCGAGTACGGCTATGGCCTCACGCCCGAGATCGTGGCGCTGACCGCGCGCGAGAAAGCGCCTGACATCATCATCACCGTCGACAACGGCATCGCCAGCATCGACGGCGTGGAAGAAGCCAAGCGGCGCGGCATCGAGGTGGTGGTGACCGACCACCACCTGCCGGGTGACACGCTGCCGGATGCGCGCGTGATCGTGAATCCGAACCAGCCGGCCTGCGGCTTTCCGTCGAAGAACCTGGCCGGCGTGGGCGTGGTGTTCTACGTGCTGCTGGCGCTGCGCGCCGAACTGCGCCGGCGCGGCGTGTTCGATGCGCAAACCCAGCCCAAGCTCGATGCGCTGCTCGACCTGGTGGCGCTGGGCACGGTGGCGGACGTGGTCAAGCTGGACACCAACAACCGCATCCTCGTGGCGCAGGGCCTGAAGCGCATGCGCGCCGGGCGCATGCATGCGGGCGTGGCGGCACTGTTCCGCGTGGCCGGGCGCCAGGCGCGCAGCGCCACGCCGTTCGACCTGGGCTTTGCGCTCGGGCCCCGGCTCAACGCGGCCGGCCGCCTGGAAGACATGTCGCTGGGGATCGAATGCCTGGTCACCGACGACGAGGGCCGCGCCTGGGCACTGGCCCAGCAGCTCAACGAGATCAACCTGAAGCGCCGCGAGATCGAAGCCGGCATGCAGGACACGGCGCTGCTGCACCTGGACGACTTCGAGCCGTCGCAGAGCTCCACCATCAGCGTGTTCGACGAATCGTGGCACCAGGGCGTGATCGGCATCGTGGCGTCGCGCCTGAAGGAAAAGTTCTACCGGCCCACGATCACGTTCGCGCCGGCGGGCGATGGCTGGATCAAGGGTTCCGGCCGCTCGATCGCCGGCTTCCACATGCGCGATGCGCTCGACCTGGTGTCGAAACGGGCCCCCAGCCTGATCGACAAGTTCGGCGGCCACGCCATGGCGGCCGGCCTGTCGATCCGCGCCGACGCGTTCGATGCCTTCTCGCAGGCATTCGAGGCGGTCGGCCAGGCGTGGCTGTCCGAGCACCAGCTGGAACGGGTGGTCGAGACTGACGGCCCGCTGGAAGATGCCTATTTCACCACACAGTTCATCGAGCTGATGGATGGCATCGTCTGGGGCCAGGGTTTTGCGCCACCCGTCTTCTGCGATGAATTCCGCGTGGTCAGCCAGCGCATCCTGAAGGACCGTCACCTGAAACTGTTACTGGAAAGAAATGGCGCCCGCTACGATGCGATCTGGTTCGGCCGCACCGATGCGCTGGGCGACCGCGCCCGCGTGGCCTTCCGTCTCGACGCGAACGAATACAACGGCACCACGCGGGTGCAACTGATGGTGGAGCACGCCGAGCCGGCCTGACTGTCGTCTGCCCGGATCCGCAGGGGCGTCTGCCTGCGCATCGGCATGCCGGGGTTGGCGAGCGCGCTTGCACTCACTCCGGAAACGGAGTATAAAGACTCCAGATATGGAGGCCCTATGCATTCCCCTACCGCACATCCCCAACCGTTTCCCTATATATATCCCAAATCGCGCTACGAACCGGCGCCCCCTGTCGACCTGAATGCCCGCGCAGAGCGGGAGCGCCTTTCCCAGTCGGCCCTGAAAGGCTTCTACAAGCTCATCGCCGCGTGGAAGCTGCGCGACGAAGACGCCCGCGAACTGCTGGGCGGCCTGCCCGGCAGCACGTTCTACGACTGGAAGCGCAACCCGGCCCGCGTGCTCGAGGTCGACCGCATCACCCGCATCTCCTACCTTCTCGGCATCTATAAATCCCTGCATATCCTCTACGGCGACAAGCTCGCCGACGAATGGATCAGTTTGCCCAACAGGAACGCCATCTTCAAAGGCAACACGCCGCTGGCCTACATGCTGGCCGGCGGCCTGCCGGGCATGCAGACCGTGCGCAAGCTGGTCGATGCGCGCCGGGGAGGCCTGTAATTGCCGCTCAGGCCTGTGCCGGCGCCGTCCGTGCCGCCATTGCGCGCGCTGCGCCAGTTCGACACGTGCCGCCTGATTCCTTCCCGTTTTGCCGACCTCGAGGATTCGGTGCTGGCGCCGCTGGCCGAGGGCAATGCCGAACTGGCCGACCTGTTCGAACTCGATAACGCCACCAATGCCCGCCTGCTCGCCGAACACGGCAACGCACCCGGCATCGGCATCGACGAACTGCTGTCGCGCGTGCCGAATTTCCGCATCGTCAACGCCGCCTACACCTATCCGCGCCCGGAAGGCAGCCGCTTCAACGATGGCGACCGGGGCGCATGGTATTGCGCGTTCGATGCGGAAACGGCACTGTCCGAGGTGATTTTCCATAAAACGGTCGAGTATGCGGAAATCGGGCGGTTCGACGACAGCGTCAGCTACCAGGCGATGCTGGCCGATTTCAACGCCTCGTTCCACGATATCCGCGAGCTGCCCGAATTCGACGCGTGCCTGGCGCCGGACAGCTATGAAACCTCGCAACTGCTGGCCGAACGGCTGCTGGCGGCCGGCTCCACCGGCATCATCTACCCGAGCGTGCGACATCCGGGCGGCACGAACCTGGCGTGCTTCCGGCCGGCGCTGGTCGGCAATGTTCGCAAAGGCCAGGTCTATCGGTTAACATGGCAGGGCAGCCCGACACCGGCTGTCGAACCCCGAACCATGTAGAGATTGAACCGCAATGCAACTCGACCCCGATAAAGATACCGAACTGCGCCAGAAGGTCAACCGCGAGACCGCGCGCCTGCCATGGAGCGAACTGACGCGCCACTTCGCCGCCGGCAACGTGGTGTGGATCGCGGACGAACTGGACCTGGTCGAAGTGGCCGTGCGCATCGCCCATGACGACAAGGCCAGCGTGGGCCAGTGGATGGCCGCCGGCCAGATCGCCAAGGTGTCCGATGCGCAGGCACACGAATGGCTGGAAAATGAAGCGGCGCTGTGGACATGCGTGGTCAGCCCGTTCATCCTCGTGCAGCAGCAGAAGAAACTGCACTGATAGCGCGGCGCTGAATCTGCGGCACAGAGTCCGGGGCATTGAATCCGTGGCATTAACCCCTTGGCAACCGTGCCGCTGTACGACACCGGAAGGCAAGCCATGCTAGCAGCACTCGACGCCCACCTGGCGGGTGCACCTGCCGGAGTGAACCCTGTCGAAGTCGGGGCAGACGGCTGCCGTACCGTCCATAAAATAGGGACGGACCCTGTTTTTGAAGCAACAGTTCAGGGATCGCCAGCGCGGTGCTGCAGCGCGTGCGCGGATTCCCTGAGCAATGCGTTGGCCCGTTCGCCGGCGCCATGGGCGCGCGCAAGTTGCGCCAGCTGCTGCATGGCAGCCGGATGCTGGAGCCCGGCGGCGCGTTCGAGCCAGGCATGGGCCGCTGTGGTGTCGATGGGACCGCCCTCGCCTTCGATCAGCATGTTCGCCAGCAGGAACATCGCTTCCGGCACGCCGCCGTCTGCCGCCTGGGCGAGCCAGCGGCGCGCTGCGGCACTGTCGGGCGAGGTGCCCTTGCCGTTGCGGACCATGAGCCCGGCCCAGTAAGCGGCGGCGGCATCGCCGGCCCGCGCCGCCGCCTCGAAGCGCGACAGCGCCTGGGGCCAGCCGGACGCCGGGCCCTGCAGCGCCAGCCGAGCGGCGGCCGAATTGGCTGAACCGGCCGCGGGGCCGCCGGCAAACGACGGCGCGGCCGCAAGCAGCATGCCGGCCAGTGCGAGCGCCAGCACGAGCACACGAGGCCTCATCGCGCCAGGTCGATCGCGTACAACGCAAAGCCCTTGCCGCCGCCATCGTCCGCGCGCAACTGGCGTACGTTCGCCAGCCCGGCCTCGCGGGCCAGCGCCTCCTTGCCAGGCGCCGCGTGGAAGACCACGGGACCCCTGGTTGCTACCTTTGCAAAGCGCCAGCTGCGGCTGGCGCCGTTGGCTGCCCGGGTCAGTTGCCCCTGCGTGCGGATGTATTGAATCAGCACGTCGCGGTTGTTGTCCGGCGCGGCCACCACGGTATTGCTGCCATCGAGGCCGGGGAACGCGCCGCCGCCGCTGGCGCGGTAGTTGTTCGTCGCGACCAGGAATTCCTGCGCGGGGTCGAGCGCGGCGCCGCGGAATCGCAGGTTCCGGATCCGCTGGCCGGGTGCTTGCGTGATATCGATCTCGTACTGCAGGTCGTCGCTGGCCGGCACGTCGAAGTTATAGCCAGGGAAGCCGGCGTTCACCAGTTCCTGCGGTTCCGCGCGTTGCGGGTCGATCGTGTTGAAGCGCCCCGCCGCCTTTTCCAGCCAGGCCTGCAGGCCAGCGCCGCTGACCTTCACGCCGTACAGGGCGTTCGGGTACAGGTACAGGTCGGCCGCGTTGTTCAGCGCGATGCTGCCGGCCTGCACGTCCGTGTAGTCGTTCACGCCGGCCGCTCCGGTCTTGAACGGCGATGATACCGAGAGGACCGGCAACTGCGCATGCTGCGGCAGGTTGGCTTTTACGTAGTCGCGCAGGTACGCTGCCTGCGCCTGGTTGACGACCTGGATCGCGCTGACGTCGCCCACGTCGGCAAAATACGTCGACATGCGGAAGTCGGTCTTGCCGACCGGCGTTTTCACGTAGCCGATCGTGGCGTCATGCTCGGCCTTGATCAACGGCGCGATGGCCGGATCGCCGGGCACGACATCGCGGCCGGCCTGAATCGGCCGTGCTTCGACCGTGGTGCGCGACTTGTCGATCACCCAGGACTTGCCGTTCCACGCCAGCGACAGCCCGATCACGCCCAGGTGCTTGCCCCACAGGCCCGCCATCACGGTGGGCACGCCGTGCACCAGGCCCTTCGCCTTGTCCACGCCCGGCAGGTCGAACTGCGGCACGGTACTGGCCGCGTTCGGGAACACCTGGTGCGAATGGCCGATCAGCATCGCGTCGATGCCCGGCACCTGGGCCAGGTACCAGTTGCCGTTTTCCATGGTCGGCGAGTACGGCGAGGCATCGAGACCGCCGTGCGAGATCGCCACCACGATGTCCGCGCCTTTCGCGCGCAGCTCGGGCACGTAGCGCTGCGCCGTCTCGCGCACGCCCCGGGTGGTGACCTTGCCTTCGAGCCAGCGCTTGTCCCAGGTGAGGATGGTGGGCGGCGTGAAGCCGATGATGCCCACGCGCAGCGTGACCGGCACCTGCCGGCCATCCGGCGCGGTGGCGGTGATGCGCTTGTCGATGATCGCGTACGGCGCGAACAGCGGCTTTTGCGACTTCACGCTGTCGACAT
>DASVVD010000764.1:0-3813 GCA_036386715.1 Pseudoduganella sp. | reverse complement strand
TCATGCCACCAGCGCGAGACGACTCGGCCGAGCCACATCGCCGGCGCCTCCACCAGCAACCAGCTAAGCGCCGCGATGAGCATGTGGATTCCAATCCAAGGCGGCCGGGTATTCCAGCCTGATGGCGGCCACCCTACCGATCTGATCCCGGCCACCTTCCGGAGGGAAGAAGGGCCGCCGGGATGGAAGATCGTTTCGAAGGTCAGTGTTCACCTGGCTCCAGCGTTCCCCTGTTGCAATCGATGGAGGGGATGGGATGCCGACGGAGAGACTGTCCATGCGGCGGATACGGCAGGTCCTGCAGTTGCATTTTGGGGCCCAGGCGAGTGCCCGGGTCATTGCCCGCGAGGTGGGCGTGGGCCGCAGCACGGTGCAGGACTATCTGGCACGAGCGGGCGCGGCGGGGCTTGGCTGGCCACTGGCGCCCGATCTGACGGATGCGGCGATCGAGCAGCGGTTGTTTCCCGCGCCGAGCTGCAAGTCGGGTGCCCGGCGCTACCCCGAGCCGGACTGGGGTGCGCTGGCGCGTGAGATGAAGCGCCCCGGGGTTAGCCTGACGATCCTCTGGGAGGAATACGCGGCGGTTCATCCGCAGGGGTATGGCTACAGCCGGTTCTGCGAGTTGTTCCGGGCGTTCGAGCGGCGCCTGTCGCCGACCATGCGGCAGACCCATGTCGCCGGGCACAAGGCCTTCGTGGATTACTCCGGCAAGAAGGTGCCGATCGTTGACCCGCTCACCGGCGCGGTGCGACTGGCGGAGATCTTCGTCGGCGTGCTCGGCGCGTCGAACCTGACCTATGCCGAGGCGAGCTGGACGCAGAGCCTGCCGGACTGGGTTGGCGCGCATGTCCGGATGTTCCAGTTTTACGGGGCAGTGCCACGACTGCTGGTGCCGGACAACCTCAAGAGCGGCGTCACCAAGGCCTCGTTCTACGATCCCGAGTTGAACCGCACCTACGGCGCGATGGCGGCGCACTACGGCGTCGGCATCCTGCCGGCGCGACCAGGAAAGCCCAAGGACAAGGCCGCGGTTGAAGCCGGAGTACGCTTCGCGCAGAGCTATATCCTGGGCCGTTTGCGGCATCTCACTTTCTTCTCGCTGGCCGAGTGCAATGCCGCGATAGCCGTGGCGGTCGAGCGGATGAATGACCGTGAGATGCGCCGCCTGGGTGTCAGCCGCCGACAACTCTTCGAAGCCGTCGAGCTCCCCGCCATGCAGTCCTTGCCGGAGCAGGATTACGAGTACGCCGAATGGCGCCTCGCCCGCGTCGGGATGGACTATCATGTCGAGGTCGCGGGCTTCTGCTACTCGGTGCCGCACGCGCTGCTCTGTGAGCAGGTCGAGACCCGCGCCACCGCCCGCACCATCGAGGTGTTCCATCGCGGCAAGCGGGTTGCGGCTCACCTGCGGCACTACACCGGCCCGCGGCATCACACCCAGTTCGACCACATGCCCAGCGCGCACCGGCGCTATGCCGAGTGGACCCCTGAACGCCTCCAGCGACAGGCGCGCGACATCGGTCCCAGCACGGAGGCGCTGATCCTTGCCGTGCTGGCCCGGCGGCCGCATCCGGAGCAGGGCTTCCGGACCTGCCGCGGTGTGTTGCGATTGTTCCGCGGCATCGCGGCGGCGCGCGCGGAGGCAGTCAGTAGCCGGGCCATCGAGGTCGGGGCTCTGTCGTACGACAGCGTTGCCTCGATCCTCAAACACCGGCTCGACCAGCAGGCGTCGCCGCAAGCCGCGGACGGCATGCCTCTGTTGCACGACAACATCCGCGGATCGCGCTATTTCCATTGAGGAAAGCAGCCTTGCTGAACCACCCGACACTGGATCGCCTGCGCGAGCTTGGCCTGGACGGCATGGCCAAGGGCTTTTGCGACCTGGCGGCCAACCCCGAGAGCCGCGCTCTCGAGCATGCCGAATGGCTGGGCCTGTTGGTTGAACAGGAAGCCACGCTGCGGCAGCAGAAGCGCTTCGAGGCACGCGCGCCGCCAAGCTACGCCATGCAGCCACCGTCGAGGACGTCGATTTCCGGACCCCGCGTGGTCTCGACCGGGTACTGTTCCTGCGTCTGACCAGCGGCGATTGGATCCGTGAGCATCGGCATTGTCTGATTACCGGTCCGTGTGGCACGGGCAAGTCGTGGTTGGCCTGTGCCCTGGGCGACAAGGCCTGCCGCGACAATCTGTCGGTGCTCTACCAGCGCAGTTCGCGGCTGTTCGCCAGCTTGGCACTGGCGCGCGGCGATGGCCGGTATGCCCGGCTGATGCGGCAACTCGCCCGGGTCGATTTATTGATCCTGGATGACTGGGGGCCGGAGCCCCTGACGGCCGAACAGCGCCGCGACCTGCTGGAGATCGTCGAGGACCGCTACAACACCGGCTCGCTGATCATCACCAGCCAAGTGCCAATCGGGCGTTGGTATGAAATCGTGGGTGATCCCACCCTGGCCGAAGCGATCCTTGACCGCGTTGTCCACGCCGCCCATCGCATCGAGCTCAAAGGGGAAAGCCTGCGCAAACTGCGCGCCGCTGCTTGACCCTGATTGCCTAACCATGACATGAGCAAAATCGACCTGCGAGGATGATCTGGCCTGGCCGCCATCAGATTGGAATGGTGGCCGCGATGAGATTGGAATTGGTGGCCGCCTTCGTCGGAATCCGCAGTAGCTAGCGGCTGCTTCCACCTTTGAAGCGCCCACAACCCGCCATTCCGGTTTCGGCCAGCTCCGGCCACGGCAGTTTTGCTCTGACCATTGGCAGGGCTCGCCCCGGGCGCAGGCCAGCGCTGCCACTCGCGCGTCCCGGGTCGTTCCATCCTGAGCGTCAGAGGGTCCTTTCCCCTCGGATCTGCAACCAGCTGAGGCAGTTCGCTACCGGCAGGCCGGTCCCGACCAGCAAGGCGCCGTTCCGGTACAGCGACCACGCGCTGCCCTCGCTGCCGAGATCGATAGCCAGGATCTCGCCCGACGCAGCGGCCCAGACCACGCGCCCCTCGGCCGCAGCCACTGCAGCAAAGGCCCCATCGAGGCCGAGCCCGGGCCGGAACAGCACGAGCGCCGTCGTGACGTTAGCCGGAGGCAGCGCCGCGATCGGCGCCGCGGCCAGTACGGCCAGCGCCAGCATTGCCGCCGTGGCGATGCCGCCGTGGCCCGGACGGGGAGGACCAACATCGTTATTCCGCCGGCGCAGGAGCAACAGCGCGACCAGCAACGGCGGCAGGCCGATCACCGCAATCCAGCCGAGGTCCCAGGCCAGCGGGTTCGGCACGTCCACCCGGATGCGATGGATCCCGACGATCCAATGGAAACCGACGACGTCGACCAACTGCCAGATCCCGAAGCCGAGCAGCGCCATGGCAAACAGCCGCACCCCCGCAGCGCCGGCTAGGCCGGAACGAGCGCGCCACAACAGCCAGAGACCGACCAGGGCGATGACGTAGACGGCCACGTGGAACAGGCCGTCAGCAAGGATCTGCGTCCCGATGTCGCGTAGCGCGTCCCCGCCCACAAGGCTGAGGAAGTGATGCCACTGCAGCACCTGATGCAGCAGGATGCCGTCGAAGAAGCCGCCGAGGGCGAAGCCGATGGTGCCGACGGCGAACGACACGCGGCTGCTCGGCACCGTTACGGGGGGCTGGTCCGGCATGGGTTGTCTCCCTGATCGGGCAGCCAACGCCGCGACACGGCCCATCGTCGCAGACTGCAGGGCAGCACGGCCGGCCGCCGCGCCAAGGCTAAGCACGCATGCTGCGGGCCGCGCTGCCCGGCATCGAGCTCGGAAGGACGGGCATCGCGGTGAACGGCCGCTTCT
>DASVVD010000763.1:0-3278 GCA_036386715.1 Pseudoduganella sp. | reverse complement strand
AATTGCGCGAAACAACGCGTGTTACGGGCAAGTCTCTTGACGCTGCGGAGGCCGTGATTCATTGTTTGCCTTGAAATCTTTTGTATATCTTGCGTTCAGGTAGATGGCAAAAGACGGAGCGGCGGGCATCAGCGTGCCGTATAAAAAACGGGCCGGGCACCGCCTGACCCACCAGGAGGGGACAACATGAAACGACTCAACAGGACCGTCATCGCCATGGCGGTAGCCCAGCTCGCGTGGATCGCCGGTGCCGCGCATGCGCAGCAAGCCGACGGCGCCGCGGTGGTGGTGGTCTCGGGCCAGCGCGCCGCGCTCAATTCGGCGCAAAAGCTCAAGCAGGATGCCGATGAAATCGTCGATTCGGTGGTCGCCGAGGACATCGGCAAACTGCCGGACCGCTCGGTTACCGAGGTGCTGCAGCGCGTGGTCGGCGTGAGCATCAACCGCCAGGCCGGCGACAACGAACGCTTCTCGGTCGAAGGGGCCGGCGTAAATATCCGTGGCCTGAACTACGTGCGCTCGGAACTCAACGGGCGCGAGGCCTTCGCCGCCAACGGCGGGCGCTCGCTCAGCTGGGGCGACATCCCGCCCGAACTGATGGCCGGCGTGGACGTCTACAAAAATCCTTCGGCCGAGCAGACCGAAGGGGGCATCTCCGGCCTGGTCAACCTGCGTACCGCGCTGCCGTTCGACTTCAAGGGGCAGCGCGCCGCCGGCTCGCTGGAAACCACCCATTCGACGCTGAGGAAAGGCAAGCCCGACCTGTCCGGCTCCCTGCTGTACTCGAACCGCTGGAAAAGCAGCCTGGGCGAATGGGGCGTGCTGTTCGATATCGCTTCTTCCGACAGCTCGACCCGCACCGACACCTTCCAGTTCGAGCCGTTCTTCCCACGCAGCGACATCGAGCCGGGCCGCACCGTGTGGATCCCCAAGGGGGCCCAGTGGCGCACCTACGAGTACGACCGCAAGCGCCAGGGCGCCTACGCCGCCCTGCAATGGCGCATGAACGACGTGCGCAGCCACCTGACCCTGTTCCAGTCGCGCTACAAGGACAATGCGCTCGAACAGTCGATCTTCTCGTCGGCCGCCCCCTACGACCTGCAGGTGTCCGACGCCACCTACGACGACCGGGGCGCGCTGCTGACCGGTACCATCAGCGACCGGGTCAACGGCGGCATCCCGTTCAGCAATGCGGGCGGCTTCAGCAAAGGCAGTTCGAAACCACCGACATCGGCTGGAACGTGGAGTGGAAAGCGTCGGAAAACTGGACCCTGTCCAGCGACCTGCAGCACACCACCTCGAAGGCGGACGCCTTCTCGTCGGCGGTGGGCCTGGGCATGCTGATGCCGAGCCAGCACCTCGACTACCGCGGCAACCTGCCGCGCATAGAGTTCACCGACGCCCAGCGTGCCTTCCTGGCCGACCCCGCGAACTACTACTGGGGCAGCACCATGGAGCACATGCACAGGAACACCGGCGGCCTGAAGACGTGGAAGGGCGACGCCCGCTACACCTTCGACCATCCGGTGCTGCGCGACGTGCGCTTCGGCGTGCGCCTGACCGAACGCGATGCGCTGACGGTCAATTCCGATCCAAGCTACAACTGGAAGGGCGTGACGCAGCCGTGGATGCGGGACTGGGATATCGCCAAGCTGGCCTACCTCAGCGACCCGCGCTTCAACGCGCCGACCGTGACGAACAGCTTTCCCAACTTCTTCGGCGGCGACATCAGCGTGCCGGCGGTGGTGTTTCCGGCGCCCAGCGTGGCCGCCGGCTACCCCGCCTCGTACGAGCAGCTGCACTCCTACCATATGCTGCTGTGCCAGGAGCAGAGGGTGGTCAAGGGTGGCGGCACCTGCGAGGCGTGGACGCCCGCGCGCTTCGGCGGCGACAACCCGGCAGGCACCAACGACCAGCGCGAGAAGACACGCGCGTTTTATACCCAGCTGCGCTTCGGTTTCGACAACCTGGCCTACCCGGTCGACGGCAATATCGGCGTGCGCTATGTACAGACCCGATCACGGTCGCGCGGCTACACGTCGTTCCGGCCCAATCCGGCCCCTCCCGAGGGCGCCCAGGTCAGCGGCCTGCCGGTGCCGGTGATCCCCGCCTTCGAAGAGCGGCGCGACGTGAAGAACGATTACAACAATGTGCTGCCCACCCTGAACCTGCGCCTGAAGGCCACCGACAAGCTGCAGTTCCGCGCGGCGTTCGGCACCTCGATGTCGCGCCCGGACTTCTCCGACCTGCAGGCCTACACCACCATGGCGCAGGACGTCGACTCCGTGCTCAACGAAGCCACCGGCGTCAGCAGCGTGATCGCGGTGCGGCGCACCGGCAAGGCGGAAGGCAATCCTTTGCTCAAGCCGATCACTTCGCACCAGCTCGACCTGACCGCCGAATGGTACTTCGCCAATTCCGGCTCGCTGACGCTGGCCCTGTTCGGCAAGCGCCTGAAGGACGTGATCATCGACCAGACGCTGTCGATCGGACTGCCGGACGTGCAGGGCAATATGCAGCAGTTCCAGGTAACGTCGCCGGTGAATGGCGCGCGCGGCACCGTGCGCGGCGCCGAGATCGCCTACCAGCAGTACTTCGACGGGCTGCCCGACTGGCTGAAGGGCCTCGGCCTGCAGGCCAACTACACCTACGTCGACAGCCATCGCAAGCTGTACAACCCGGTACGCAGCGAGTACTGCTCGGGCAGCGAAGGCGGAGCGGCCAACATCAACCTGAACATGAACGGCTGCGATATCGACGGGCGCACCTTCGGCGACCTGCCATTGCAGCAGATGTCGAAGAACGCCTACAACATCGCGATCCTGTTCGACCGTGGGCCGTGGTCGGCGCGCCTGGCCTACAACTGGCGCTCGCGCTACTTCCTCAGCACCAATACCAACGGCACGAAAGGCTCCGACGGCACCGACACCAACCCGGCCAGCCCCACGTTCGGCGCGCGCAACCTGGCCTGGGGCCTGCCGCTGTGGGCCGACGACTACGGCCAGCTCGACGGCGGAGTGTCGTACAAGTTCAGCGAGAACTTCAAGATCGACCTGCAGGCGCAGAACCTGAGCGATGCCAGCTATGGGCAGACCATGCACCAGGGGATCGGCGACAAGCGCCGCGCCCACTTCGTCTCGGGTCCGCGCTACAGCCTGCGCGCCGGATATTCATTCTGAACCACCTTGCCAACTGATGCCGCCAGCGGAGCCTCCGGCGCCGCGGCGCATCGCTTCAACCAGAAGAGCCACGATGAAAGCACTACTGTCACCACTGAT
>DASVVD010000762.1:0-3921 GCA_036386715.1 Pseudoduganella sp. | reverse complement strand
CGAGCGGCACCTGGCGGATCCGGCCATCCGCCTCGTACTCCAGCGGCGCGATCGCGATCGAGCGCCGGTGGCTGCCGCCGCCGGGCAGCAGGCTGTCGTGGTAGAACAGCCAGCTTTGACCCTCGTGCTCGAGGATCGCCTGGTGGTTGGTCGAGATCTTCAGGTAGTCGAGCACCACGCCGCGGTAGGCGAACGGGCCAGCCGGCGAGGTACCGGTGGCGTAGACGATCTGGCCCGGCCAGCCGGTCGAGAACGTGAAGTAATACGTGCCGTTGCGCTCGTGCAGGAAGGGTGCCTCGCCGTAGACCTTCTTCGGGTCCGCCGCGGGCAGGCCGGTGAGTTGCACGTCGCGGATCGGGCCGTCGAGCGTGATCATGTCGGCCTTCAGCTTCACGACCTTCGGCACGCGGGTACCGAAGTACAGCCAGGCCTGGCCATCGGTGTCGACGAACACGGCCGGGTCGATCGGCTCGTCGCCGGCGTTGGCGTCGCGCGCCTTGTCCACCAGCGGGGTACTGCGGGCATCGGCAAACCCGCCGTCCGGCCGGTTCGAGACGGCCACGCCGATCCTGTCGCCGCCCACCGGGGCATAGAAGTAGAACCTGCCGTTGCGCTGTACCGCTTCGGGCGCCCAGGCCTTGGCACCCGTGCGCGCCCACCTGAAGACTTTTACATCGAGTGGAATGCCGGCATCCTGCCACGTTGCCATGTCCGTCGAGGTGTACAGGCGCCAGCTCGTCGAATCCCAGTATTTGCCCGAATTGCTGGCGTCGTCGGTGGCGTACAGATAGAACCTGCCGCCGCCCTGCATCGTGAAATAGTGCGGTGATGGATCGGCATTGAAGCGTTGCGCGATCGGCTGGCCGGTTTTGGCACCGGTCATGGCGCCGGCACTGGTCATGGCGCTGGTTTGCGCGACGGCGGGCAGGGCCAGCGCGAGCAGCGCGGTGGCGAAGTAGTGCAGCGGGCGGACCATCGGCGCTCCATGGATCGGTTGTTCGAAACCGTGATGTTAACGCGCCATGCGCCACGCATTGCGCCCTTTTTGTACTTGTGTCAACATATTGATTATTGTCATGAAAAATACATGTCATGACAGTACCAATCGTGCTGCTGGCCGATGCCAGCCTGCCGCAGGCCCGCCCACGTGTTCCTGAACGATCACTGACCACAACATCATTAAAAATAGAAAGCACCAATCGTGAAGCAAGCCATACTCTTCATCGCCCTGGCGTGCGGCCTGGCCGGCTGCAAGTACCTGCCGCAGGATGCAGACCAGTCCTGCGACAAGCTGGTGGACTGGAACGACCGCAAGGCGTGCAAGGCAAAGCAGTCCACCGAGCAGAAGGAGTGGGAGAAGCGCAACAGCAAATAGGCGCTGGCGGCATCCGGGGAATCCAGGCGCGCATCGGGTCTGCCGCTGTGGTAATCCAGCAAATTGCAGAATAAAAATTGCCTTGGAGCATGTTCGATGCACCCGTTTCGGGTATGCTGTTTCGTTTCATACGCACCTGGTATGCAGTGAAACGGGCGTGCGCCATGATGCGGCGGTCAGGCCCGGAATATGGCATCCCGCGCATATTCTTGGAAATTTATTTATGCTTGAAGCCAAAAAAATCATCATCAAGACCAGGCATGCAGGGGGATTCACACTGATCGAGTTGATAGTGGTGATCGTCCTGCTCGGGATACTCTCGGCGGTTGCGCTTCCGAAGATGATGGACATGGGGCCGTCAGCGCGCGCCGCATCCATCAATGCCCTGGCTGGATCCGTCAAGACTGCCGTGGCAATGTTCAAGGGGCAGTCCCTGGTGCAGGGACTGGGTGCACCCGGCACGCAGGCCAATATCACTTACATGACCTTGAGCGACGGCTCGAAGGTACGATTCTGGTTCGGCTATCCGGATCGATGGTGCGACGGCATCGCAGCAACCCAGCAGGACATGCCCGCGCCACCGGGTAGCTGTTATCTTTCGACGGCCGCCATTCCCCAAGGAAATTATACATTTTACGGCTATGGCAATAGCAAGTTGCCCGATAGATCCGCGGGATGGAGAATCGAGGAAGCTCCGACGCCGATGCAATGCTCCGTTCAATATATATTCGACGGCACCGGTGTTCCTGTTGTCAAAGCAAATGTCGACGGATGTTGAAGGCGCTGTCACCGAAGGTTGTTGAAACGGCGTGAACTTTCTCGGCGTCGCCAGCCACTACCTGCCGAATTACCTCGGCTGGCGTCATGCGCTGGAGGGCAATCGGATCGCTGCACCGCTGGACTTGCTGAAAGTTGCCCTTGGCGTGAGGTGCTGCTGAAAGGCTGGCCCGGGCCTGCGATACGGGAGCCCTTCCAACAACCTTCGGTGACAGTGCCATGTTGAATACCAGGGCGCCTCGGCCAGGGGGCCTGCGGCGCATGCATTGGCGGTGCGGCCCTGCCGCGGGAATGGGCAGCGAGGAAAGGGCGGTTCGCCACGCTATGCCTTGCTCCACGCCAGGCAGCCGGCCGGCAGGCCGGTGCCACTGACCAATACGGCGCCCTGCCGGTAGAAGCCCCAGCGCCTGGCCGCCGGGACGGAGACCAGCACCACCCCCATCGGCCGGTCCGACCAGACCAGCCGGGCGTCGCTGGCATCGAGGGCGCGGAACACCTGGGCCGGCGTGGTGCCGGGCGCGAACACGACCGCCGTGAACTGCTGGCCGGGCGGCTCGCGCAGCGCCCATGTGCCGGCGGCCGTTACCGTCACCGCCAGCGTGGCCAGGGTCGCGGCCGGGCTGCCGGGGCCGGAGGTGCGCCGCCGCAGCCAGTACCACAGGCCCAGCGGCAGCACACCGAACGCGAACAACCAGCCCAGGTCCCACCACAGCGGATCGGGCACGCCGACGCGGATGCGGTGGATGCGCAGCAGCCAGTGGGCGCCGATGACGTCAATGAAGTTCCACACCGAAAAGCCCAGCAGTGCGGCGGCCGCCAGCGCCGTTGGCCCGGGCACCGGCGCATTGGTCCGCCGGGCCCGCCACAGGCCCCACAGCCCGAGCAGGGCGATCACGTACATCAGCACGTGGAAGTAGCCATCCCACATGACCTGCAGCCGCAGGTCATCCATGCCAGGCACGAGGCTCAGGAAGTGATGCCACTGCAGCACCTGGTGCAGCAGGATGCCGTCGAAGAAGCCGCCCAGGGCAATCCCGAGCACCGTTGTCCATTTCAACCAGGGCGATCCGCGCATACACATTCCCGTGACAGGGCGCCGGGCAGCGGCGCCGGAAGAGGAGCGAGTATAGGAGGGGCAAGGGGTGGGCGGCGCACGGCTCATCACGCCCGTATTGGCCGTCCGGCTCAGGTAAGCGGCTGCCCCCAGCAAAGGCCCTGCGGGCATCGTTGTGTGTCGTACAATCACGGGCCGGCACGGATCGGCCCCATCAACCACACACCGAGACGAATGACTTCATTTCGCACCCTGATTTCCGCCCCGCGCCACCTGGCGCGGACCACCCTGCTGATGAGCCTTGCGCTGGCCGGTGCCGCGCAGGCCGCCACGGTCAGCCTGAACGATGCATGGCAGTTCCACCGTGCCGATAGCGGCAAGGCCGCCAGTGCCGACAAGGTGCCGGCCGCCGGCTGGTCCACCGTCAGCCTGCCGCATGCGGCGCACATCGAGCCGCGCGTGCCGACGGCACCCTGGCAAGGCACGGTGTTCTACAAGAAGACGTTCGACGCGGCGCTCAAGCCGGGCGAGCGGGCGATCCTGCGCTTCGAGGCGGTGATGAACGTGGCCGATGTCTGGCTCAATGGCAAGCACCTGGGCCAGCACCTGGGCGGCTACCTGCCGTTCGCCTACGACGTGACGGACCTGCTGAAGGCCGGCGGCACGAACGAAGTCATCGTTCGCGCGAACAACGAAGATAACGCTATCACGGGTC
>DASVVD010000761.1:0-13094 GCA_036386715.1 Pseudoduganella sp. | reverse complement strand
GGCGTTCGCCAGGTCCCTGCGCAGGTCGCCGATGTCCTCGATGCCCACCGACAGGCGCACCAGGCCGTCGCCAATGCCCAGCTGCGCGCGCTGCGCGGCCGGGATCGTGGCATGCGTCATCAGCGCAGGATGTTCGATCAGGCTTTCCACGCCGCCCAGGCTCTCGGCCAGCGCGAACACTTCGCAGCGTTCCAGGAAGCGGCGCGCGCCGGCAAGATCGGTGGCGAGATCGATCGAGATGATGCCGCCGAAGCCCTGCATCTGGCGCCGCGCCAGCGCGTGCTGCGGGTGCGACGCCAGGCCGGGGTAGAACACCTTGCGCACCTTCGGCTGTCCATCCAGCCACTGCGCCAGTGCCAGCGCGCTGGCGCAGTGGCGCTCCAGTCGGATCGCCAGCGTCTTGACACCGCGCAGGGCGAGGAAACTGTCGAACGGGCCGAGGATCGCGCCCACGGAATTCTGCAGGAAGCCGAGCTGCTCGCGCCAGCCGGCCTGGCGCGCTTCGCCGGCCACCACGGCGATGCCGCCGATGATGTCCGAGTGGCCGTTCAGGTACTTGGTGGCCGAGTGCACCACGATATCGAAGCCGTGTTCCAGGGGGCGCTGCACGATCGGGCTGGCGAACGTGTTGTCCGCCACGGCGATGATGCCGCGCTCGCGGCAGATGCGCGCGATGGCGGCCAGGTCGGCCAGCTTGAGCATCGGGTTGGTCGGCGTTTCCACCCACACCATTTTCGTTTCCGGGCGCAGCGCGGCCAGCAGGTTCTCGGGGTTCGTCAGGTCGGCATATGTGAAGTCATGGCCGGCGCTGCGGCGGCGCACCCGCTCGAACAGGCGGTAACTGCCGCCGTACATGTCGTCGCCGGCCACGATGTGCGAGCCGGCATCGAGCAGTTCCAGCACCGTGGAGATCGCCGCCAGGCCCGAGGCGAACGCGTAGCCTTGCGCGCCGCTTTCCAGGTCGGCCACGCAGCGCTCGAAGGCCCAGCGCGTGGGGTTGTGCGAGCGGCCGTAGTCCAGGCCCTGGTGCACCCCGGGGCTTTGCTGCACGAAGGTCGACGTGGCGTAGATCGGCGGCATGATTGCGCCGGTGGAAGGATCGGGCCGCTGGCCGGCATGGATCACGCGGGTGGCCAGGTGCTGCTGCGCTGGCCCTTCATCCTGCGCTGCTGCCGGGGTTTCCTGGGGCGTTCCGTCCTGTGGATGGTTGTCGGTCACGATAGCGTCCTGCGCAGGTGGTTGAGGAGGTCGTAACGGGTGATCAGGCCGTGGAAATGCCGGCCATCCGACACCACGGCGGTGAGCCCGCGGTCGAGGGTGCTGCGCAGCGACTGCAGGCTGTCGCCCGGCTGCAGGATTTCGAGCCGGGAAGTCATCGTCTCGCCCACCTTGCCGGCGAATTCCTGGGCCACGTTGCCGACCTTCAGCAGCAGGTCCGATTCGTCGATGATGCCCACCAGCGCACCGTTCTCGATCACCGGCAGCTGCGCCAGGTCGGCCGCGCGCATGCGGTTGAAGGCCACCAGCAGCGTGTCGGACGGGGCCACGCTGACGACTTCGCCGGCAGCGTAGCGGCGGCCGACCAGGTCGCGCAGGTCGCCGGTATGCGGGCGTTCGATCAGGCCCTGGTCGAACATCCAGCCATCGTTGTACATCTTCGACAGGTAGCGGGTGCCGGTATCGCAGACAAAGGTCGCCACGCGTTTCGGCACGGTCTGTTCGCGGCAGTACTTGAGGGCGGCGGCCAGCAGCGTGCCGGTCGACGAGCCGCCGATGATGCCTTCGGCGCGCACCAGCGCCCGCGCGCTGTCAAAGCTTTCCCGGTCGGTGATCGTGTACGCCTGCCTGACGCGCGAAAAATCGGCGATCGACGGCACGAAATCCTCGCCGATGCCTTCCACCGCCCAGGAGCCGCTGGTCGACGGCACTTTCGCCGTGCGCAGGAACTCGGTCAGGATCGAGCCTTTCGGGTCGGCCAGCACGAATTCCAGTTGCGGATTGGCTTTCTCGAAATACCGCGACAGGCCGGTCAGCGTGCCGGACGAGCCCACCCCGACCACGATTGCGTCGAGCTGCTTGCCGGCCTGCTGCCAGAGTTCGGGGCCGGTGGTGGTTTCATGGGCAAGCGGATTGGCCGGGTTATTGAACTGGTCGGCATAAAAGGCGCCGGGAATGTCGGCGGCAATGCGCGCCGCCATGTCCTGGTAATACTCGGGGTGACCCTTGCCGACGTCGGAGCGGGTGATGTGGATCTCGGCGCCGAGGGCCTTCAGGTGCAGCACCTTCTCGGTGGCCATCTTGTCGGGCACCACCAGGACCACGCGGTAGTTCTTGATGCGCCCCACCAGCGCCAGGCCGAGGCCGGTGTTGCCGGCGGTGGCTTCGATGATGGTGCCGCCCGGCCGCAGGCGGCCATCGCGCTCGGCGGCCTCGATCATCGACAGCGCGATGCGGTCCTTGATCGAGCCGCCGGGGTTCTGGGATTCGAGTTTCAGGAACAGCTGGCAAGGGCCGGTATCCAGCCGGGTCACTTCGACCAGCGGGGTATTGCCGATCAGGCCATACAGGGCGGGCGGTGGCGCGCCCGGCGCGTTGCCCGTACTGACTGGTTCCATGGTTGTCTGGATGGTTGACTCCACGACTGTCTCCAAGGCTGTCTGCATGACTGTCTCCGTGACTGTTTCACTGGGCGGCAGCCATTCGTGACGGCGCCGCGAAACGTTTCCCAAGGGGTAATGCGGGAACCGACGGTGTCGCGCCAGTATGCGCCGATTCGCAATGCCTTGTCACCAGCGCACCTGTTGGCCGGGTGGGGCCTGTCTTATAATCGTGCATTACACTTTTACGGCAGGCTGGCAGTGGCAAAACTCTATTTCCGGTATTCCGCGATGAATGCGGGTAAATCCACGGCGATGTTGCAGGTCGCGCATAACTACGAAGAGCAGGGGCAGGTCGTGCGGCTGTTTACTGCGGCGATCGACGACCGCTTCGGCGTGGGCAAGATCTCGTCGCGCCTCGGCTTGCAGCGCGATGTGGAAACCTACGATGCGGGCACCGACTTTTTCACCATCGACAAGGTGGCCTGCGTGCTCGTCGACGAGGCGCAGTTCCTCAGCGTGCCGCAGGTGCAGCAACTGCACCGGCTGGCGCAGGTCAAGGGCGTACCGGTGATCTGCTATGGCCTGCGCACGGATTTTCGTGGCGAGCCGTTCCCCGGTTCGGTGTACCTGCTGGCGCTGGCCGATTCGATCGAGGAACTCAAGAATATCTGCACCTGCGGCAAGAAAGCCACCATGAACATCCGTGTGGATGAGCACGGCAACCGTATCCGCGAGGGCGCGCAGATATCCATCGGCGGCAATGAACGCTACCGGCAGGCCTGCGGCAAGTGTTTTTATTCAGGGTCGCATTAATCATTAAGATATTCGCGTGCCGGATTTACAAGAATTTGCATTCCCGTCATCGAGTTGCCATTCCGGTCGAGAACTTTAATCCGTACTTAAGCGTGGGTACCGAATTGCAGCGCGGTCTCCTGTAGAATAAAGCGAAAGCGGTCGTGGAATCGTTGTGCGCGTCCGCGCGTTGTTACCTAACACATTACGTAACATCTTACGCACGAATCCTACGCATGAAGTTACTGCAAAACGTCACTGCAAATCGTCACATGAGAATCTGGAGTATGCCGATGAAGAAGCAAATGCTGCTGGCCGCGATGTCGCTGGCTTTCCTGTCCGCCTACGGCCACGCTGCGCCCGCCGACAAGGCCGCTTCCACCGAACAGCTGAAGCCGGTTGCCCAGCAAACGCAGGCTGCGCTGTGGGCGTCGCGCGTGCTGTCCCGCTATCACTACAAGGCGCAGCCGCTCGACGACGCGATGTCCGAGAAAATCTACGACCGTTACTTCAAGTCGCTGGATGCGGAAAAACTGTTCTTCGTGCAGGCCGACCTCGATAAATACGGCAGTGCCAAGGCCAAGCTCGACGATGCGATCGTCGGCGAAAACCTGCAGATGCCGTTCGATATCTACAATCTTTACCAGCAGCGTTTCAACGAGCGCATTGCCTATGCCCGCGAGCTGCTGAAGACCAAGCCCGATTTCACGCTGGACGAAAGCTACCAGTACGACCGCGAAAAGGCCGAGTGGACCAAGAGCGAGCAGGAAGTGAAGGAGCTGTGGCGCAAGCGCGTCAAGAACGACTGGCTGCGCCTGAAACTGGCCGGCAAGGACGACAAGGCCATCCGCGAAACGCTCGACAAGCGCTACGAGAATTACCTGGGCCGCTCGCGCAAGCTCAACAGCGAGGACGTGTTCCAGATCTTCATGAACGCCTACGCGATGTCGATCGAGCCGCATACCAATTACCTGGGCCCGCGCGCTTCCGATAATTTCGATATCCAGATGCGCCTGTCGCTGGAAGGCATCGGCGCAGTGCTGCAGACGCGTGACGAATACACGGTGATCCGCGAGATCGTCACCGGCAGCCCGGCCGGCATGTCCGGCAAGCTGAAGGTGGGCGACAGGATCGTCGGCGTGGCCCAGGGCGACAGTGGCGCCGTTACCGACGTGCTGGGCTGGCGCATCGACGACGTGGTGCAGCAGATCCGCGGCCCGAAGGATTCCAAGGTGCGCCTGCAGGTGCTGCCGGGCGATGCCGGCCCGGATGCCAAGCCGGTCATGATTGCGCTGACGCGCAAGAAAATCAGCATGGAAGAACAGTCGGCCAAGAAAACCATCATGGAAGTGAAGGATGGCACGGTGAAACGCCGCATCGGCGTGATCTCGTTGCCGACGTTCTACCAGGACTTCGAGGCGCGCCGCCGCGGCGACAAGGACTATAAAAGCGCCACGCGCGACGTGGCCCGCCTGCTGGCCGAGCTGAAGAAGGACAAGGTCGATAACGTGCTGATCGACCTGCGCAACAACGGCGGCGGTTCGCTGACCGAGGCGGTCGAATTGACGGGTCTCTTCATCGACAAGGGCCCGGTGGTGCAGCAGCGTAGCGCCGAAGGGCGCGTGGAAGTCGAGAACGATACGGTGGCCGGCCTGTCCTGGGATGGTCCGATCGGTGTGCTCATCAACCGTGGTTCCGCGTCGGCCTCCGAGATCTTCGCCGCCGCCGTGCAGGATTACGGCCGCGGCATCGTCATCGGCGAGCCGAGTTTCGGCAAGGGCACCGTGCAGACGCTGATCAGCCTGGACCGCTTTGCGCAGGACAAGGACAAGGCCCGTCTCGGCGAGCTGAAGATGACGGTGGCGCAGTTCTTCCGTATCAATGGCGGCACCACGCAGCTGCGTGGCGTGACGCCGGACATCAAGCTGCCGCAGCTTTCCGATGCCGAAAACTTCGGCGAGTCGAGCTACGACAACGCGCTGCCGTACACGGTGATCAAGCCGGCCGTCTACATCCCGGCGGGCGAGGTCAAGGATATCGTGGGGCCGCTGACGAAGAAGCACGAGGCACGGGTGGCCAAGGACAAGGACTTCCAGTTCCTGGTGGACGACGTCAACTACGTGAAAAAGCAGCGCAAGGACAACCTGATCTCGCTGAACGAGAAGGACCGCCGCAAGGAGCGCGACGAGCAGGAAGCGCGTGCCAAGCTGCGTGATGCCCGCCTGGCCGCCGCGCCGTCCGCGGACGACCCGATCCTGGTGCCGGACCCGACGGCCAAGAACGCCGTCACGCCCAAGCCGGCCGGGGCCAAGCAGGCCAAGCAGGCAGCCGCCACGATGAAGGGCGTCAGCCGCACCGACGATGGCCTGCAGGGCGACGAACGCTCGCTGGCCGCCGAACTGGAAGCGGAAAAGGCCGCCAAGAACGCCAAGGACGTGCTGCTGCTGGAAGCGGTGCACATCATGTCGGACGAAGTCAGCCTGCTCAAAACCGATACCCGTCTTGCCTCGCGCGTGCTGCCGTACGCCGAACGTTGATCATCCTCAGCAGGGATGTACTGGGGAGCCCCACGGGGCTCCCCTTTTTTATTGGCGCTGTTCGCGTTAGCTAGGCATACCCTGTAGCATGGAACTTTCCTCTGCGCTTGTTGTCCCGAGCAGCGCTGCTATCGCCCGGCAACCGCCACGCGCAGCCACTGCCCAGGTGTCGTCAATGTGGCAGCATCGAGCACTTGCTGCCAGCCAGCGTAGTGATGCAAGTAGCGGCTGGCCACGCCATTGAAACGCCGCAGCCAGGTCTTGAAACGGCCATGCCATCCATTGACTCCCTGGATATGCATGGCGCCGCGGGCCCGCATGCCGGCCTGCACGTTCACAAACTCGTGGCTGATGCCGGTGCTCTTTGCAAATGCCTGGTAAGCCCTGGCCGCATCGCTGACCAGCAGCGCGTCGTGCGCCAGCACTGGCAGCAGGTGCGTGATCAACTGCGCCGCCGTGACCGGGCCACGGCCGGTCACGAATGCACAGGTGTTGCGGGTGCGGTCGCGGGCCACCAGGATGCAATCGAAGTCCCGGCTGATGCCGCGCCGCGCCGCCTTGCCGCCGCGCTTGCGGGCGGGACGATCCAGGTTGCGCGAGCCCTTTTGCGATGCGAGGTGGTAGGTCTCGTCGGCTTCGACGATGCCGGACAGCCTGGGAGGCGGTGCCCGCCGCATTGCTGCAAGGAAGCGGTGGCGCCACCGGAAGCTGGTCGATTTCGCCACCGCCACCCGCTTGGCCGCCGTGCGCACCGTGTCGGAACCAATCAGGCATTGCAGATACGGCAGCCATTTCTCGCGCAGCCGCAGGCGGGCCAGCGGCGTGCCGGTCAATGCGTTGAAACTGCGCCCGCAGCCGAGGCAGCGATAGCGCTGCAAACCGTTGGCCTGGCCACAACGGTGGCAACGGTTGCCGGCGCAGTGCGGGCATATTCGTTTGCTGGCCGCTTCCTCGATCAGTGCGAAGCAATGCCCTGGCTGGGCGGCTGATGCGCAAAAGTTCTGCAAACAGGCCACTTCATCGATTGAAAGCTGGAGCTCTGCCAGCGCCTTGAACAACACCTGGAAATCCGCTGTGCCCATGCTGGCCTCCTGACAGTCATGAAGTATCTCAACAGGAAGTCAGACAGTGTTGTGCTGTGGAAGTTCCCCGACTTTACGCGAACAGCGCCTTTTTATTGGCGCGTGCCTTGTTGGCGCATGCGCAGGCCGGCCATGTAAAACGCTCAGATTCCTGACTGTTTGCCGTTATAGCGCTCGACAATATCTAGTATCACTACAAACGCGTTGCACAAAATGGCGCGGCGCAGCATAATTGACCTGTCTCCTCTATTCTCCTCCAAGGAAATAGACTTCAGCCCGCCAACTTGGCGGGCTTTTTTTTCGCCTTTTCCGGCTTGCAGCCCGCGTTATAACAAGGCAAAAACTTGCCGAAAACCGGGGTCAGACCCCGATTTTTAGAAACATTGCCCAGAAACGGAGTATGACCCCGGTTTTGAGAAATATTGCCGGGGATGCAATCGTGCGCCGTGGTTTGGTTATTTTGCGTGTAGTCGAGTTTCAACGGCCTGGATCGCCAGGCGGAAAGGACTCCCATGCAAGCAGTCAAGCCGGCGCTGGCGCTCGGTCCCGCCATCGTCGTCAACGGCGTCGAGCAAACGATGGATGTGGACGTGCGCACCACGCTGCTCGACTACCTGCGCGATCACCTGCACCTGACCGGCACCAAGAAGGGTTGCGACCACGGCCAGTGCGGCGCATGCACCGTGCATGTCAACGGCCGGCGCATCAATTCCTGCCTGGCGCTGGCCATGGCGCACCAGGGCGACGCGGTGACCACGATCGAAGGGCTCGGCGCGCCGGAGCGCCTGCACCCCATGCAAGCCGCCTTCGTGCAGCACGACGGCTACCAGTGCGGCTACTGTACCGCGGGGCAGATCATGTCCGCCGTGGCGCTGCTGGACGAACCGTGCGGCGCGGACGATGGCGCGGTACGCGAATGCATGAGCGGCAACCTGTGCCGCTGCGGCGCCTATTCGAACATCGTGGCGGCGATCCAGCAGGTGCGCGCGGAGGGCGGAAAATGAGGCCATTCGACCTGCGCCGCGCCGCCGGCATCGACGACGCGGTATTGCTGGGCGCTGCCTCGCCGACTGCGCAGCAGGGCGCCGCCGTGCGCTACCTGGCGGGCGGCACGACCTTGCTGGACCTGATGAAGCTCGATGTCGAACACCCCGCCCACGTGGTGCAGATCGCACACCTGGGGCTGGACCGCATCGAGGCGGCGCCGGACGGCGGCCTGTCGATCGGCGCCACCGCGCGCAACAGCGACCTGGCGCACGACGAGCGCGTGCGGCGCGGCTACCCGGTACTGTCGGAGGCGCTGCTGTCCGGCGCCTCCGGCCAGCTGCGCAACATGGCGACGACGGCCGGCAACCTGCTGCAGCGCACCCGCTGCGTGTACTTCCGCGATACGGCCATGGCCTGCAACAAGCGCGAGCCGGGCAGCGGCTGCGATGCGATGGAGGGTTTCAACCGCAACCTGGCGCTGCTCGGCACCAGCGAGCACTGCATCGCCAGCAACCCATCGGACATGAACGTGGCGCTCATTGTGCTCGATGCGCGCGTCCACATCACCGGCCTGCACGGCAAGCGTGAGGTGCCGATCGCCAACTTCCACCTGCTGCCGCGCGATACGCCGCACATCGAAACGCCGCTGGTGCCCGGCGACCTGGTCACCCATCTCACGCTGCCGCCGCTGCCGGAAGGCACGCGCTCGGGCTACCTGAAGCTGCGCGACCGCGCATCGTACGAGTTCGCGCTGGCATCCTGCGCCGTGGTGCTCAAGGTGCGCGACGGCAGCGTGGAACAGGTGCGCATCGGCCTCGGCGGCGTTGCCACGCGGCCGTGGCGGGCCGTGGCGTCGGAGCACATGCTGGCCAGCCAGCCGCTGACGCTGGCCAATGTCGAAGCCGCGGCCGCCGCCGCGATGCAGGGCGCGCAGCCGCGCGAAGGCAACGCCTTCAAGATCGAGCTGGCGCGGCGCTGCATCGTGCAGGCGATCAGGAACGTGGCCGGGGAGGACCTGCAATGAGAGACGACATCATCGGCGCGGCGCTGCCACGCATCGAGGGACCGCTGAAGGTCAGCGGCCACGCCCGCTACACGGCCGACCATCATTTCCCGGGCATGCTGGTGGCGGTGCCCGTGTGCGCCACGATCGCTGTGGGCACCGTGCGCCACATCGACTGCAACGCGGCCCGGGCCATGCCCGGCGTGCAGGCGATCCACACGAAGGACACGATCGGCCACATCGCCCGCCTGCCCGAAAAGAGCCCTTTGAAAATCGACGAGACGGTGCCGCCGCTGCAGGACGACCAGGTGCGCTACTACGGCCAGTTCGTGGCGCTGGTGCTGGCCGACACGTTCGAGCAGGCCCGCGACGCGGCCCGCGCGGTGCGCGTGGAATACGACGCGCGAACGCCGGACGTGCGCATGGACATGACGCCGGACGACGACCCGGAAGTCGTCACCGAACGCGGCGATCCGGAGCGCGCGCACGGGCAGGCCTCGGTACAGGTGGACGAAACCTACCGCACGCCGATCGAAACGCACAATCCCATGGAGCTGCACGCCACCGTGGCCCGCTGGGAAGGCGACCGGCTCACGGTCCATGAAACCACCCAGGCGGTGATGAACCACCGCGGCGTGCTGGCCGCGATGCTGCAAATACCGAAGGAGCACGTGCGGGTCGTCACCACGTACCTGGGCGGCGGCTTCGGCGGCAAGCTGTGGCCGTGGACCCATTCGCTGCTGGCGGCGCAGGCGGCCCGGGTCGCCGGCCGGCCCGTCAAGCTGGTGGTGACGCGGCAGATGATGTTCCGCAATGTCGGTCACCGTACCAACACGCAGCAGCGCATGCGCCTTGCCGCCGGCGCGGACGGCCGGCTGGTCTCGCTGCAGCAGGATTTCATCTATCACGACTCGCATGCGGGCGTTTCCGAGGAATCGTGCGGGGAAGCGACCGGCTACATCTACAGTTCGCCGAACCTGCGGGTCACCGGGGCCGCGTGCCGCCGCGACTTCGGCGTCAACACGGCGATGCGCGGGCCCGGCGTGGTGCCCGGCATGTATGCGGTGGAGTCGGCCATGAACGAGCTGGCCGAACGCCTGCGCATGGACCCGGTGGCGCTGCGGCTGGTCAACGACACGGCACGCGACGAATCGGCCGATGTGCCGTTTTCTTCGCGCCACCTGCGGGAATGCCTGGAGCTGGGCGCCGAAAAGTTCGGCTGGTCGCGCCGCGATCCCGGCATCGGCGCCATGCGCGAAGGCGACACGATCCTCGGCTGGGGCATGGCCAGCGCCACCTGGCCGGGCATGCGCAGCAAGGCCGAAGTGTCGGTCAGCCTGCGCGACGACGGCACCGTGCTGGTGCGCTCGGCCACGCAGGATATCGGCACCGGCACGTATACCGTGCTGGCGCAGATGGCCGCACAGGAAACCGGCGTGGACGTGGGCCGCATACAGGTCGAGATCGGCGATACGGACCTGCCGCCGGGCCCCGTATCGGGCGGCTCCATGGCCACCGCCTCGCTGGTGCCGGCGGTGATCATGGCGGCCCGGCACGCGATCCGGCAACTGCTCGACGTGGCCGGCCGTGTCGTGGAGGGCGAAGCCGCCTATACCGAAGGGCGCGTGACGCCCGGCGGCCTGGCGTTCGACGACGTGCTGCGGCGCGCCGGCGTGGAGCGGGTCGATGGGCAGGGCGTGTCGAAGGGCAGTTCCTCGGATCCGCATGCGAAGGAGGTCTCGATCCGGTCGTTCGGGGCCCATTTCGTCGAGGTGGCGTGGCAGCCGGCGATCGCCCGGCTGGCGGTGCGGCGCGTGGTCTCCGTGATCGATGGCGGCAGGATCGTCAACGCCCGCACGGCGCGCAACCAGATCGAAGGCGCGGTGCACATGGGGGTGGGCATGGCGCTGTTCGAGCACACCCACTACGATCCGCGCTCGGGCGCGCCCGTGAACGGCAACCTGGCCGACTACATCGTCGTCACGCATGCCGATGCGCCCGTCGTGGACGTCACGTTCCTGGACTATCCGGATACGGCGCTGAACGAGTATGGCGCGCGGGGCGTGGGGGAAATCGGCCTGGTGGGCGTGGCGCCGGCCATCACGGCGGCCGTGTTCCACGCGACCGGCAAGACGATACGGTCGCTGCCGGTACGGATCGAGGACCTGCTGGCGTAGGCTGCCGGCATGGCGCCCGGACGGCCGGCAAGCCGGCCAGGCACCATGCTTGCGGCATAGCTTATTTCGCCGGCGCGGCCTCCGCCCGCTCCGAGCCTTCTTCCGGCTTGCCGTCCGTATAGGTCGGTACCTGGCGATGCTGGTGCGGTGCCGGCTTGCCCGGCAGCGGGGCCAGTGCGCGGGCCTTCGCCAGGTCGATGCCGGCTGCTTCGGCCACGCGGCGGCCGTAGTCCTCGTCGCAATGCCAGAAGTGCCAGGTCATGCGCAGCGCGATCGCTTCGGGGCACTGGCGCAGGTCGTCACCCAGGTTCTTCACCAGCTCGTCGCGCTCCCAGTCCTCGAACGTGCGCCAGCGCTCGCCCGCCTGGCGGTAGTCGTCCAGCGTGCGGCTGGTCTGGTAGCGGCCCAGGTGGCCTTCGACGTATTGGCGGTACTCCCCGGCCCGCTTCGGTGCTTCCTGCAGGCCGCCCAGCCCGCTCGGCTCGTAGTTGATGTGCTTGTCCAACGCGCGGTCGGCGCCGTCGTCGACGTAGTAGGTCATCTGGCCGTCGCGCTGGTGGGTGCGGGCGCGTGCGCCGTCCTGGGGCGCGTTGATCGGCAGTTGCAGGTAGTTGGCTCCCACGCGGTAGCGCTGCGTGTCGGAATACGACAGCGTGCGGCCCTGCAGCATCTTGTCGTCCGAAAAATCGATACCTTCGACCAGCACGCCGGTGCCGAACGCCGCCTGCTCGGTCTCGGCAAACACGTTGTCCGGGTTCCTATCCAGCACCATGCGGCCCACCGGCAGCAGCGGGAACTGGTCTTCCGGCCAGCGCTTGGTGTCGTCCAGCGGGTCGAAATCGAGTTCGGCGTGCTCGTCGTCGCTCATCAGCTGCACGCAGAATTCCCATTCCGGGTAGTCGCCGCGCTCGATCGCTTCGTACAGGTCCTTCGTGGCGTGGCCGGTGTCCTGCGCCTGGATCTCGGCGGCCTGCGCGCCGGTCAGGTTGCGCACGCCCTGTTTCGGCTGCCAGTGGAACTTCACCAGGTGCGCCACGCCCTGGTCGTTGACGAGCTTGTAGGTGTTCACGCCCGAGCCTTCCATCTCGCGGAAGTTGGCCGGGATGCCCCACGGGCTTTTGACCCAGGTGACCATGTGCAGCGCTTCCGGCGAATTCGACACGAAATCATAGAAGCGCCACGGCTCCTGGCGGTTGGTCACGGGGTCGGGCTTGAACGCATGGATCATGTCGGGGAACTTGATCGCGTCGCGGATGAAGAAGATCTTCAGGTTGTTGCCAACCAGGTCCCAGTTGCCGTCGACGGTCTTGAGCTTGACGGCGAAGCCGCGCGGGTCGCGCGCCGTTTCCGGCGAATCCTTGCCGCCGATGACGGTCGAGAAGCGCACGAACACCGGGGTCTGCACGCCGGTCTCGTTCAGCACGCGGGCGCAGGTATAGGTCGACGCCGGCTCGCTGCCGATCGTGCCATAGGCCTCGAAATAGCCGTGGGCGCCGGTGCCGCGCGCATGCACCACACGCTCGGGGATGCGCTCGCGGTCGAAATGGGTGATCTTTTCGATGAACTGGTAGTTTTCCAGCGTGGCAGGGCCGCGTTCGCCGACCGAGCGCAGTGCCTGGTTGTCGCGCACCGGGTGACCCTGGCGGGTGGTCAGGACGGGGCGCTCATTGTCCCCTGGTTCCTTGTTCCCTGGTTCATTCGCCCCCGGTTCTTTGGCGGCACCATCGGAAGTGGGCTTGCTGCTCATGGCTTTCCTTTCATGGTTGCATCTTTGGGAGCCATAAATTCTAGCCGCCGCCCGCACCGGCCGGCGCGCGGCAGATGTCGTGGCTTGCCTTTGCCATAACCTTTCCTGCTAGACTCGCGCTTCCTATAATCAACGATCGCGGACGTGAATCGAAAGCTCATCATCGGCG
>DASVVD010000760.1:0-1542 GCA_036386715.1 Pseudoduganella sp. | reverse complement strand
CAGCATCCGCAGACGCGCTGGGGCCTCGAATACTCGCCCGAATCCTTCTCGACCACCGAGCTCGATTTCTCGAAGCGCATCGTCGACGCGGTCAGCGCCGTCTGGCAGCCGACGCCGGACAATCCGATGATCGTCAACCTGCCGACCACCGTCGAATGCAGCATGCCGAACGTGTATGCCGACCAGATCGAATGGATGTGCCGTAACATCGAGCGCCGCGAAGCCATCATCATCAGCGTGCACCCGCACAACGACCGCGGCACCGCCGTGGCCTCGGCCGAACTGGCCGTGCTGGCCGGCGCCGAGCGCGTCGAGGGCTGCCTGTTCGGCAACGGCGAACGCACCGGCAACGTCGACCTGGTCACGCTGGCGCTGAACCTGTACACCCAGGGCGTCCACCCGGGCCTGGACTTCTCGGACATCGATTCGGTGCGCAAGATCGTCGAGGAATGCAACCAGTTGCCGGTGCACCCGCGCCACCCTTACGTGGGCGACCTGGTGTTCACCGCGTTCTCCGGCTCGCACCAGGATGCGATCAAGAAGGGTTTCGCGAAACAGCAGCCCGGCGCGGAATGGGAAATCCCGTACCTGCCGATCGACCCGGCCGACCTGGGCCGCAGCTACGACGCGGTGATCCGCGTCAACAGCCAGTCCGGCAAGGGCGGCATGGCCTACCTGCTGGAACAGGACTATGGCCTGGTGCTGCCACGCCGCCTGCAGATCGAGTTCTCGCGCGCGGTGCAGGCCGTGGCCGACCAGACCGGCCTCGAGATCACGTCCGAAGGCATCCACGGCATCTTCGAGCAGGAGTATTTCGCGCAGACTTCGCCGTATGCCTATGTGTCGCACAAGATGGTCGAGGACAGCAGCGCCGATGAATCGGTGCAGATCGATATCGCCCTGCTGCACCGCGGCGCCGCGCTGGCGCTGCAAGGCGGCGGCAATGGCCCGATCGACGCGTTCGTCGATGCATTGGGCCTGGACGTCAAGCTGATGGACTACCACGAGCATGCCATCGGCCACGGCGCCAACGCCAAGGCGGCCTGCTACGTCGAACTGCGCCTCGACAACGGCCCTACCCTGTTCGGTGCCGGCATCGACAGCAATATCGTCACCGCCTCGTTCAAGGCCGTGCTCTCGGCGGTGAACCGCCAGCTGCGCCAGAAGGACGTCGAACCGGCAGTGGCGGGCAACGCCGCGGCCTGAATCACAGGGGTCTGTCCCCGGTAAGTGTTGGCGAATGCCGCAGCCGCCAGCGCTTGAAGGGGACTGACCCCGGTTTTAGGCGACTGATCCCGGTTTTTCGGTAGCGCCGCCGTGCGCCATGCCAAAACCGGGGTCGGTCCCCTTGTTCCACGTCGATGACGAAGATCGATACCAACGACTGGCGGGGACAGACCCTGCTGCTCATCCGCTAACGGCAGCCCTACCGCGCCAGCCGGATTCCGGCGAACTGCCAGCGCGTACCGGCGGGGAAGAAATTGCGGTAACTGGCCCGCGCATGGCCGGCCGGCGTGGCGCACGACGATCCCCGCAGCACAT
>DASVVD010000759.1:0-1814 GCA_036386715.1 Pseudoduganella sp. | reverse complement strand
GCGCAACTGGGGGCTGGTGTTCACCGGCAACTTCGGCGGCGCCTTCACGGTGGCCGTGATGATGGCGATCGTCACCACCTTCGGCTTCTCCACGCCGCCGAATGCGGTCGGCCACGCCATCGGCGTCATCGGCGAGAGCCGCACGCTCGGTTATGCGAACTACGGCGCCGCCGGCATGCTGACGCTGTTCGTGCGCGGCATGCTGTGCAACTGGATGGTCTCCACCGGCGTGGTCGGCGCCATGATCTCCACCACGGTGGGCGGCAAGGTGCTGGCCATGTGGATGCCGATCATGCTGTTCTTCTTCATGGCATTCGAACATTCGGTGGTGAACATGTTCCTGTTCCCGTTCGGCCTGATGATGGGCGGTAATTTCACGATCATGGACTACCTGATCTGGAACGAGATCCCGACCGTGCTGGGCAACCTGGTCGGCGGCCTGGCATTCACCGGCCTCACGCTGTATACCACGCATATCAAGACCGCCTCCAAGCGCAAGTTCAACTGATCCTGGCCATGCCGGCCCGCTGACGGCCGGCTGCCATTCCACATCATGACCGCGCGCCTCACGCTGTCCATCGGCCAGCATTCGGACCCCGGCCGCAAGGCCGTCAACCAGGATTTCCACGGCAGCCATGTGCCGTGCGAGCCGCAACTGTCCGTGAAAGGGGCGGCGCTGGCCGTTGCCGACGGCATCGGCAGCAGCGACGTCAGCCACATCGCCAGCGAAACGGCGGTGGCCGCCTTCCTCGAGGATTACTACTGCACTTCCGATGCGTGGTCGGTGAAGACGTCGGTCGAGCGGGTGCTGGCGGCCACCAATTCCTGGCTGTACGCGCAGACACAGCAGGGCCAGGGCCGCTACGACAAGGACCGCGGCTACGTGTGCACGTTGTCGGCGATGGTGATCAAGTCGAACACCGCCCACCTGTTCCACGTGGGCGATACGCGCATCTGCCGGGTGCACCCGGGGGCGCTGGAGCCGCTGACCACCGATCATCGGGTGTCCATGGCGCCGGGCCAGAGCTACCTGGCACGGGCGCTGGGCGTGGATGCGCACCTGGAGATCGACTACCGCACCGTGAGCCTGCAACCGGGCGACCTGTTCATGCTGGCCAGCGACGGGCTGCATGAATACGTGTCGGCGGCCGACGTGCAGGAAGCGTTGTCGGCCGGTGCCGACCTGGACGAGGCGGCGCGGCTGCTGGTGGTGCGTGCGCTGGCCAACGGCAGCGCCGACAACGCGACGGTGCAGCTGGTACGGGTGGAAACCCTGCAGGCGCACGAAGCCGGCGAATTGCTGCAGCAGATGGCCGGGCTGCCATTCCCGCCGCAATTCGAGCCGCGCAGCGAATTCGACGGCTACCGCATCATGCGGGCGCTGCATGGCAGCAGCCGCAGCCACATCTACCTGGCGCTCGACCTGGCGACCGGCGAGAGCGTGGCGATCAAGGCGCCGTCGATCGACCTGCGCGACGACCCGGTCTACCTGGAACGCTTCCTGATGGAGGAGTGGATCGCGCGGCGCATCAACAGCCCGCACGTTCTCAGGGTCCATCCGCAGGCCCGCAAGCGCACCCATCTCTACCTCGTCCTGGAATACGTGGACGGGCAGACGCTCGCGCAGTGGATGCTGGACCACCCGAACCCGGACCTGGAGACCGTGCGCCGCCTCATCGAGCAGGTCGCCAAGGGCCTGGCAGCGTTCCATCGCAAGGAGATGGTGCACCAGGACCTGCGGCCGCAGAACATCATGATCGACGCGGCCGGCACCGTGAAGATCATCGACTTCGGCTCCACGAAGGTCGCGGGTG
>DASVVD010000758.1:0-1868 GCA_036386715.1 Pseudoduganella sp. | reverse complement strand
GGTTGAGCCGCCGTTCGATCAGTTCGTGCTGGTCAAGGCGCGCGAGCAGCGCCTCGATGGCGCTGGCGGCCGTCAATGGTTCGATGGCCAGCTCGATGGTGCCGCCGCAAGGCAGGCCGAAGCGGTGCGCTTCGTCGGCGCTGATGCCGTAGCTGACGATTTCCGGCAGCTGCCGCGTGATGCCTTCGCGCCGCACGCGGTCGATCAGGTCGTCCTCGATGCAGCCGCCGGACACGGAGCCGACAACGCGGCCATCGTCGCAGATGGCCAGCAGGGCGCCGACCGGGCGCGGGCTCGAGCCCCATGTGCGGATGACGGTGACGAGTTCGCAGCGGTGTCCCGCGGCGATCCAGGCGGCGCTGGTTTTGAGTACTTCGAGATCGATGCTGTCCATGCAACGGACTATACTACGGCGCCGGTTTCGCTGCCGGCGCCGTACCTGGCACTGCGCGGCCGCAGACGGCATTCATGGCCGCCGCGTAGCGGCTGTCCGGCGCCACCTGTTCGGCGTCGAACGCCTCGAATTTATAGGTGCCCACCGCTTCGCCCTTCGCCATCGGCTCCGGGTAGAACGATTGCGATTGCAGCGTCACATTGCGCTCCTGGCAGTCGTACAGGTGCAGCGCCTTGACCGACAGGTACTGCTTGCCGTCCGGCGCGGTCTGCGGCTTCCTGAACGATTCGAGCGTCCAGGCGCGGCGCCCGCCGTCGTCCTTCCTGATGGATGCCTTGTCGATGAACACGCGGCTGTCGCTGGTAACGCCGGCCCTGGTCCATGTGACCGCGTGGGCCAGCGCCGGCAGGGCGCATAGCACGAGGACGGCGGCGCGCAGCATCACGGTACCTGCGGCTTCCCGGCGGCCTGCCTGGCCTTGATGTCGGCCACCGTCCTGTCGATCGCGGCCAGCCGCGGCGCCAGGTTCGGATGCACCGCCATGTACCCGTTCGGCACCGAAGCGGGATACTGCGCCGCCAGCCGCTGCCAGAACGCCTTGTAGCGTTCGACGCCGTAGCCGGCGCGCGCCAGCATGGTCAGCGCCAGCGTGTCGGCGGCCACTTCCAGGTTGGCCGGCAGCGGCTTGACATTGCCGGTACCGGCCAGCTGCGCCTGGTCCGGCTGCACGCGCGTGGCGTTGTCGATGATGGCGGCGATGGCGCCGGTGTTGCGCGTTACCGCGGCGTGGCCCAGCACGTTGTGCGCGATGTCCTTGGCCAGCACGTAGGCGATCGCTTCATCGCTGTCGGCAAAGGCGATCATGCCGCGCGTGAGCGCGATGCGGCCGCCGTCGGCATACGAGTTGACGTTGTCGGTATTGGCCAGGTCCACGCGCATCGCGCAGGCGCGCGTGACGGGCACCTTCAGCACCTGGTTCTGGCCATTGCGGCCGATCGTCATCGACAACTGGGTACGGCCCGCAACGAGCGGCGCGAATACGCCGGCGGCGGCCGTCTCGGCACCCGGGCCGGCCGGCAGCGCCTTGCCGTCGGCGGCCACCAGCACGTCGCCCTTGCGCAGCCCGGCGCGCGCGGCGCCGCTGCCGGCCAGCACGCCCGAGACGCGCAGGGCATCGTCGTAGCCCAGCACGGCCGCGGCGGCATCGGCATATTCACCCGGATACGACCACTTGTTCTTCGCGGTGAAACCCAGCAGGCCGCGTGCCGCGGTGCGGCACAGGTCGACATTCTTGATCAGCAGCGGGGCGGCCACGCGATACAGCCGGTCCTGTTGCGTCACCATCGCATCGAGCGCGGTGCGGGCCGCCTGCATGCGTGGCGTGACGACCGGTGCCTCCGCGGCAGGCGGCGGCTGGACGGTGACCGGAGAAGAAGGCGTCAATGGCGTGGTGGAACAGGCCGACAGCAGCAGG
>DASVVD010000757.1:0-5853 GCA_036386715.1 Pseudoduganella sp. | reverse complement strand
CCAGCCGCCCATATGGTGCTCGATGCCAATCCTTTCGCCGGCACGTTGACGACGGAAACACTGCCGGCTACCGGCGGCGGCAACGACGTGACGGCACAGTTCTGGCAAACGGGCACCGGCGGCATGGCATTGCGTCCTTATGGTCCGGACGAAAGCCAGTCCGTGCCGCTGCCGGAAACAGGCAACCTGCCACTGCTGGGCGCTGCCGCCGTTGCGCTGCTGGTGGCGCAGCTGCGGCGCTCGCGGCGGCCCGCCGTGCGCTGACCACCCCCCTAGCTGCGCCGCTGTCACGAGCCGCAGGGCAAGGCGTATCGTCGAAGACAGTACTTGAGTACGGCAAGGCGATGCAACGCAGTCATGCGGCTCGTGTCAGTGGCGCTTAAAGGCCCAGCACCCGCGGCAGCTGCAGGATCGCTTCCGCGTTCGACGCGGAAAAGCACTTGTCCGCCGCCTCGAGGTGCGGCAGCCACAGACTGGCGGTGTGCTCGCGCGGCGCCAGCGTGACGGGAATATCGCGCGGCACTTCCACGCTGAACACGTGCTCGGTGTTGTGGGTAACGCCGGGTGCATAGCGGTGGCGCCACATCGGATAGATCTCATACACGTTCGACAGTTGCCAGTCGCGCAGCACGATGCGTTCGCCATCGGCATCGATGCCGGTTTCCTCGAACAGTTCGCGCCTGGCGGTAGCGAAAAACGGCTCGTCGACGGCGTCCAGCGAGCCGGTAACCGACTGCCAGAAACCGGGGTGGCCGGCGCGTTCGATCAGCAGCACCTGCAGGTCGGCCGTGTGGATGACGACCAGGACGGATTCGGGAATTTTGAAGGGTTTATGCATCGCAGGGGTCTACAGCGGGCGAGATGAAAAAAGGGCGCCGCGGCGCCCTTTTCACTGATTAACCGGCCACTTTCGGCTCGGCCGCGCGCAGGCGGATATGCAGCTCTTTCAGCTGCTTCTCGTCCACTTCCGAAGGCGCGTGCGTCAGCAGGTCCTGGGCGCGCTGCGTTTTCGGGAACGCGATCACGTCGCGGATCGAATCCGACTTCGTCATCAGCGTCACGATGCGGTCCAGGCCGAAGGCCAGGCCACCGTGCGGCGGCGCGCCGTATTGCAGCGCGTCGAGCAGGAAGCCGAACTTCAGGCGGGCTTCGTCCGGGCCGATCTTCAGCGCGCGGAACACTTTCGACTGCACGTCTTCCTTGTGGATACGGATCGAACCGCCGCCCAGCTCCCAGCCGTTCAGCACCATGTCGTAGGCCTTGGCGATGCAGGCGCCCGGATTGGTTTCCAGCAGGTCCTCGTGGCCGTCCTTCGGCGCCGTGAACGGGTGGTGCGTGGCGGTCCAGCGGTCGTCTTCCTCGTCGTACTCGAACATCGGGAAGTCGATCACCCACAGCGGTGCCCACACGTCGTCGAACAGGCCGTTCTTCTTGCCGAATTCGCTGTGGCCGATCTTCACGCGCAGCGCGCCGATCGCGTCGTTGACCACTTTCGCCTTGTCGGCACCGAAGAAGATCAGGTCGCCGTCTTCGGCGCCCGTCAGTTCCAGGATCTTGGCCAGTGCTTCGTCGTTGATGTTCTTGACGATCGGCGACTGCAGGCCGTCACGGCCCTTGGCCTTCTCGTTGACCTTGATGTACGCCAGGCCCTTGGCGCCGTAGATGGCCACGAACTGGGTGTAGGCGTCGATTTCCGAACGCGGCATTTCGGCGCCCTTCGGCACGCGCATGCCGACCACGCGGCCTTTCGGCAGGTTGGCGGCGGCGGCGAACACCTTGAAGTCCACCGACTTCATCACGTCGGTCAGTTCGGTGAACTGCAGCTTGACGCGCATGTCCGGCTTGTCCGAACCATACGAGCCCATCGCTTCCGAGAAGTTCATCACCGGGAACGGGTTCGGCAGGTCGATCGACAGCGTGTTCTTGAACACCTTGCGGATCATGTCCTCGAACAGGTCGCGGATTTCCTGCTCGCTCAGGAACGAGGTCTCGCAGTCGATCTGGGTGAATTCCGGCTGGCGGTCGGCGCGCAGGTCTTCGTCGCGGAAGCACTTGGTGATCTGGTAGTAGCGGTCGAAGTTGGCCACCATCAGCAGCTGCTTGAACAGCTGCGGCGACTGCGGCAGCGCGAAGAACTGGCCGGCGTTGACGCGCGACGGCACCAGGTAGTCGCGCGCGCCTTCCGGCGTGGACTTGGTCAGCGTCGGCGTTTCGATGTCGATGAAGCCCAGGTCGTCGAGGTACTTGCGCACTTCCATCGTCACCTTGTAGCGCAGGCGCAGGTTGTTCTGCATCTGCGGGCGACGCAGGTCCAGCACGCGGTGCGTCAGGCGGGTGGTTTCGGACAGGTTGTCGTCGTCCAGCTGGAACGGCACGGCCACCGATGGGTTCAGCACTTCCAGCTGCGAGCACACCACTTCGATCTTGCCGGATTTCAGGTTGTTGTTGACGGTGCCGGCCAGGCGATCCTTGACGATGCCGGTCACGCGCAGGCAGTACTCGTTACGAACGGACTCGGCCGTTTTGAACACTTCGGCCTGCTCGGGATTGCAGACGATCTGGACCAGGCCTTCGCGGTCGCGCAGGTCGATGAAGATCACGCCGCCGTGATCGCGGCGGCGGTGCACCCAGCCGCACAGGCTGACGGTTTGGCCCAGCAGGGCTTCAGTGGTAAGCCCGCAGTAGTGAGTACGCATTGACATAGTTGATTCTCGTTCAGGTTGAATTGGTGTTGTCACTCGGGCGCTTATTCGGGAGCAACCACGCCCATCGACACAATGTACTTCAGGGCGGCGTCGACGGTCATGTCGAGCTCCACCACGTTTTCGCGCGCCATCATCAGGAAGAAGCCGGAAGTCGGGTTCGGCGTCGTCGGCACATACACGCTGACATAGTCTCCCACCAGGTGGTTTTTGACGTCGCCACCGGGGGTGCCGGTCAGGAACCCGATCGTATACGAGTCCGCATGCGGGTAAGGGATCAGCACGGCCTTGCGGAACGCGTTACCGGACGACGAGAACAGCGTGTCCGACACCTGCTTCACGCTGCCGTACAGCGAGCTGACGACGGGAATCCGGTGCAGCAGCTTTTCCCACAGCTTCAGCACGTAGTTGCCGATCAGGTTGTTGGCCAGCAGGCCGACCACGAACACGATGAGGATGGTCAGGATCGCGCCGAAGCCGGGAATCTCGAACCCGACCAGCGTGTGCGGCTGCCAGCGCTCCGGCACGAACAGCAGCGACTGGTCCAGCGTGCCGATGATGATGTTCAGCACCCACGCCGTAATGGCGAGCGGCACCAGCACCAGCAGCCCCGTCAGGAAGCACTTGCGTATCAGGTTCATCGGCGCCTTACTTCTTGTCACCGGAGCCGGTGGCGGGTGCCACCGTCGGCGACGCTGCCGGCGCGGCAGGGGTGGTGGACGAGGTGGTGGATGGCGCATCCGCTTTCGCGCCGCCTTCCTTCGCACCGCCGGCCACGCCGGTGGCCGGCGCATTGCCGCCCCGGAAATCGGTCACGTACCAGCCGGTGCCTTTCAGTTGGAACCCGGCCGCGGTCAGCTGCTTCTTGAAGGTGGACTTGCCGCAGGCAGGGCATTCCGTGAGCTGCGGATCGGAGATCTTCTGCAGCACATCCTTGGCAAAGCCACATTCCTCGCAACGGTAGGCATAGATAGGCATTTGTTACTCCGCAAAAACATCAAAACCCTGAATTATAAGTGTTTTTGCAGCTACAGCCTCACATGCCGGGAGGGAAAGCCGGTGACAGGCACCGTTTATCCGGAATATTTCGGAAACGGCTGACAGGGCACCAGGTTCCCGGGGGTGAAAGTTGCAGCGAAGTTCACTGCACCATGGGGGCGGATCAGCGCCGCCGCCACTCCATCCAGCGTTCCTTGCCCTCGAAGACCGGCAGCGAATCGGCCACGGGCGCTTCCTGCACGAGCGTGAAGTCCGCTGCCAGCAGCGCATCGAGCTCGGCGCGGTCGATGCCGAACGGCGGGCCCTTTTCGGACGTGTCGAAGAAGAAGTAGCCGGCCAGCAGGCCGTCATGCGGCAACAGCTGCGCCCAGCGCTGCACCACCCGGGGCCGGTGCGCGGCCGGCAGCGCACACAGGAAGGCGCGCTCGTAGATGACGTCCAGGGGCTGCGGCGGCTGGTAGGTGAAAAAATCGGCCTGCACCACCCGCTCCGGCCAGCGCCGCACCACCTGCCGTGCCCGCGCCACCGCGTTCGGCGAAAAATCGATGGCCGTGGCATCCCAGCCCGCCTCGCACATCAGGTCCAGCTCGTAGGCCGAGCCGGCGCCGGGGATCAGCGCTACCGGCGGCACCACATGCGCATCGGCCGCGGCGTCGCGCGAGGCGACCAGCCGGCGCAGCTGCTCGGGAATGCCGCCCGCGTCCCAAGGCATGAATTGCCGGGCAAAGCGTTCATCCCAGAAGCCCGGGTCGAGCGGGTCGCGTGAGTCGAAGTCGGGCATTTACAGTGCTCCCTGCCAGCGCAGCCAGGCCTGGAAGCCGATGGCCCCGGCCACGAACGCGCCGACGAAATAAACGAAAAAGCTCAGCATGCGGTTGGTGCGGCGCTGCTCTTCCGCGAGCTCGCGCAGCAAGGTGTTGGTGGTCTGGTCGCGTTCGCCCAGCGCCGTCAGCGCCTGGTGGGTCAGGCGCGGCAGCTGCGGCAGGATGTGCGAATAGCGCGGCGCTTCGGCCTTCAGCTTGTCGATCAGCCCGCGCCAGCCCACCTGTTCGGAGACCCACCGCTCCAGGTGCGGCCTGGCGGTCTTCCACAGGTCCAGGTCGGGGTCCAGCACGCGGCCCATGCCCTCGATGTTGAGCAGCGTCTTCTGCAGCAGCACCAGCTGCGGCTGGACTTCCACATTGAAGCGGCGCGACGTCTGGAACAAGCGTAGCAAAATCTGGCCGAACGAGATGTCCTTCAGGGGCCGGTCGAAGATCGGCTCGCAGCAGGCGCGTACCGCCGCTTCGAGCTCGTCGACGCGGGTGTTCTTTGGCGCCCAGCCCGATTCGATGTGCGCCTCGGCCACCCGCTTGTAGTCGCGGCGGAAGAAGGCCAGGAAGTTCTGCGACAGGTAATCCTTGTCGTAGTCGTTCAGCGTGCCCACGATGCCGAAGTCCAGCGCGATGTAGCGGCCGAACGTGGCGGGATCGATCGAGACCAGGATATTGCCCGGGTGCATGTCGGCGTGGAAGAAGCCGTCGCGGAAGACCTGCGTGAAGAAGATCTCGACGCCGTCGCTGCCCAGCTTCTTCATGTCGACGCCCGCCTCCACCAGCCGGTCGATGTGCGAGACGGGAATGCCGTTCATGCGCTCCATCGTGATCACGTCGCTGGAGCAGTAGTCCCAGTACATCTCCGGCACCATCAGCAGGTTCGAATCGGCGAAGTTGCGGCGCAGTTGCGCGGCGTTGGCCGCCTCGCGCATCAGGTCGAGCTCGTCATGCAGGTACTTGTCGAATTCGCCGACCACCTCCTTCATCTTCAGCCGGTGGGCATCCTTCCACAGCCGGTTGATCAGGTCCGCGGCCAGGTGCATCAACGCCACGTCTTCGTCGATCAGCTTCTTCATGCCGGGGCGCAGGACCTTGACGGCCACCTGCGTGCCGTCCTGCAAGGCGGCAAAGTGCACCTGCGCGATCGACGCCGAGGCCACCGGCACCCATTCGAAACGGGCGAACAGCTGGTCGGGATGGGCGCCCAGCGAGCGCTCGATCTGCGCCACGGCCAGTTCGGAATCGAACGGCGGCACGCGGTCCTGCAGTTTCGACAGTTCGGCAATGAGGTCCGGCGGGATCAGGTCGCTGCGGGTGGACAGCACCTGGCCCAGCTT
>DASVVD010000756.1:0-6218 GCA_036386715.1 Pseudoduganella sp. | reverse complement strand
TCATGCCCAGGCGGCGTGCCGCGCCGCTCACGCTCTTCTCCTCGAACACCGCCAGCGCGACCGGCAACAGGTTCATGTCGAATGCCTTCATGTCGCTCCCAATTACGTTTTCGAATACAGATTATGCGATAAATTCTATTTTCAGATAAGCGACATTGCGTGATCATCGTTTCACGACGGGCCGGTCCAGGTCCGCGATCACAATATGGAGACGATCTTGCGCAACCTTATCGCCGGCAACGCGCTGCTTGCCCTGTCCTTCACGCTATCCTTCACCCTATCCTGCCCGCTGTCCGCCGCCGAGCCGGTCCGTATCGGCGTCATCACCTCCCTTTCCGGCCCGGCCGCGCACAGCGGCGCCCAGATGAAGGCCGGCATCGACACCTGGCTGATGCTCAACAACGCCAGTGCCGGCGGCCGCAGGATCGAGGTGCTGTACCGCGACGACACCGGCCCGCAGGCGGACGTGGCCAAGCGCCTGGCCACCGAACTGGTCAGCCGCGACAAGGTTGACGTTCTCGCCGGCTTCATCTTCACGCCGAACGCCATGGCGGCCGCCAGCGTGGCCGACCGGGCCAGGCGCCCGCTGGTGGTGATGAATGCCGCCGCCTCGGGCATCACGAAACGCTCGCCGTACGTGACCCGCACGTCCTACACCATCGCGCAGTCGGTCGTGCCGCTGGCGCAGTGGGCGCACAAGACGGGTTCGCGCAAGGTCTATTCGATCGTGGCCGACTACGCGCCCGGCCTAGACGGCGAGGAATGGTTCGACCGCACGTTCAAGGCGGCGGGCGGCACGATTGTCGGCGCAGTGCGCGCGCCGCTCGCGACCGTCGACTACAGCGCCTACGTGCAGCGCATCAAGGACGCGAAACCCGATGCCGTACACGTGTTCCTGCCGAACGGCCAGCCGATGGTGTCGTTCATGAAGGCCTGGCACGACAAGGGAATGGACAAGGCCGGCGTGCGCTTCCTGGGCGGTGAAGGCTGGGCCGACCAGGATGTATTGACGCAGGCCGGCGATGGCATGCAGGGCATCTACACCGCCGGCTTCTACAGCTATTCGCGCCCGGGTGCCGACAATGCCCGCTTCCGCGCGGCGTTCTCGAAAACCGTGGGCGGCCGCTTCGAACCGAACTTCCTTGCCGCCTCCGCCTACGACGGCATGGCGCTGATCGCCGCCACACTGGAAAAGACACGCGGCAATACCGACGGCCAGGCGTTCATGCGCGCCGTGAAAGGCTACAGCGCGGCCAGCCCGCGCGGCACCGTGACCATCGACACCGCCACCAACGACATCGTGCAGACGATCTATATCCGGCGCATCGACAGGCAGGCCGGCGCCTTTGTCGCCACTGAAATCGACCGCTACGACGCCGTCAAAGACCCTGTAAAAAATTAAGAGGAGACCATCATGACCGTTCCAAGCAATTTCCCGCTCGACCGCTGGTATGTGGCAGGCTTCGACTGGGAGGTGCAGGATGCCCCGCTCGGCCGCACCTTCCTCGACCGCCCCGTGGTGCTGTTCCGCGACGCCGCCGGCAACGTGGCCGCACTGGAAGACCGCTGCTGCCACCGCGCCCTGCCGCTTTCCTGCGGCCGGGTCGAGGATGGCGCGCTGCGCTGCGGCTACCACGGCCTGCTGTTCGCGGCAGATGGCCAGTGCATCGACGTGCCCGGCCAGGGCAAGATTCCCGGCAAGGCCCGCGTTGCGCCGTATCCGGTGACCGTGGTCGACCAGGTGATCTGGATCTGGATGGCACAGGAGCCCGGCGGCCAGCCGGACCGCGAACCGCCGCGCGTGCCGGCGCACGCCGATCCGCGTTACCGTTTCAAGGGCGGCGCCTTCCACTACGACGCGCCGTATCAGCTGATCCACGACAACCTGCTGGACCTGAGCCACGTGGGCTACGTGCACACGAAAACCATCGGCGGCAATGCCCGCGTGCACATGGAGGCACCGACCAGCGTGGCTGCGGACGGCGAGCATGTGCGCGTGGTGCGCAAGATGATGGCGTCGCAGCCGCCCGCCACCTATACTGCGGCGTGGCCCTTCAAGGGCGCCGTCGACCGCTGGCAGGAGATCGATTTCCACGTCAGCCACCTGCAGATCTTCACCGGTGCGGTCGATGCCGGTGCCGAATCCATCGACAACCCGGAACGCGGCGGCTTCCACATGCGCGGTTTCCACGGCATTACGCCGGAAACGGCCACCACCTCGCACTATTTCTGGACCATGGCCGCCTCAAACCACCCGGACCAGCCAGACAACCTGGACACGGTGCACAGGCAGACCGCCGACACGTTCGAGGAAGACCGCGTGATCATCGAGGCACAGTGGAAGAATATGGGCCGCTTCGGCCAGCCGCCGATGGTCGATATCCACGTGGATGCCGGCGCCAACCGCGCGCGCCGCGTGATTGCCCTGCTGAATGAGCGGAACGTGAAAAACAACGCGGAAGGCGCGCTGCAATGAACGCCGTCATCGCCAGTATCGTCAGTGCCACAGCCGAGGTGCGCGTCCTCGAACTGGCCGCGGCGGACGGCAGCGCGTTGCCGCCCTACGAACCGGGCGCGCACCTGGACGTGACACTGCCGGGCGGCATCACGCGGCAGTATTCGCTGTGCTGCGCCGCACTGTCGCCGCTGCGCTACCGGATCGCGGTGAAGCGCGAGCCGCAGTCGCGCGGCGGCTCCGCGTGGCTGCACGACGTGGCCACGGTGGGCAGCCCGGTCGACATCGGCGTGCCGCGCAATGCATTCGCGCTGGTGCCTGCCGCACCGATGCACCTGCTGTTCGCGGGCGGCATCGGCATCACGCCGGTGCTGTCGATGGCCTATGCGCTGGCCCGGCGGGGCGTGCCGTTCCGGCTGGCCGTGTTCGCCCGCAGCGCGGCACTGGTGCCGTTCGCGGACGAGCTGGAAGCGGCGCCGCTGCGGCCGTTCTCCAGCCTGCACTGCGCGTTGGACGCCGGCGAAACCGGAGAAAGGATCGATGCGCTGCTGGCTGCCGCGGCGGACGGCAGCCATGTCTATGCTTGCGGGCCGGCGCCGTTCATGGCGGCCGTGACCGAACGGGCCGCGGCACGCTTCGGCGCCGGCGCCGTGCACCTGGAATCGTTCGGCGCAGCGATGCCGGTCGCCGGCGACCGGCCGTTCGTGCTGCGCCTGCTGCAAAGCGGGCGTGACATCGAAGTGCCGGCCGACCGGAGCGCCCTCGCCTGCCTGCAGGAAGCCGGCGTCGACATCGAGTCGTCGTGCGAAGTCGGCGTGTGCGGCACCTGCCTCACGCAAGTGCGCGAGGGCGAGGTCGATCACCGCGACAGCTATCTCACCACGGCGGAGCGCGCGGGCTGCTTCCTGCCGTGCGTGTCCCGGGCGGCTACGCCGACGCTTGCCGTCGATTTATAAGGCATGCCGGCCTGGATCCCGCCGCGGTGAGAATCCCGCGTGCCAGACAGGCTGTGTTTCGGACAAGCAGCGTGATCGGGATGTCAGGCGCTTGCGCAAGTTCTCATACTTGAGATATATTCTCATATATGGGAAATGACACCACTTTCCACGCAAAACTCGTTGCCCGGCTTGCCGCATTGCGCGAGGGCCGCGGCTGGTCGCTCGACCAGCTCGGGCAGTTCACCGGCATCAGCCGCGCCACGCTGTCGCGCCTGGAACGTGGCGAATCGAGCCCCACGGCCGCCCTGCTGGGCAAGCTGTGCGCGGCGTACGGCCTGCCGATGTCGCGCCTCATCGCCGAGGTCGAGGAAGGCAGCGCGCAACTGATCCGGGCGGCCGACCAGCCGGTCTGGACCGATCCCGCCAGCGGCTTTACGCGCCGCATGGTATCGCCGCCGGCGCGCGGCCTGCGCGGTGAACTGATCGAGGGCCGCCTGCCGACCGGCGCCGTGATCGACTACGAACAGCCGCCCCAGGCGGGCCTGGAGCAGCACATCTGGATGCTCGATGGCCTGCTCGACTACACGCTCGACGGCGTCACGCACCGCCTGCGGGCCGGCGACTGCCTGCGCTTTCGCCTGTACGGCGCAACGCGCTTCGCCTGCCCCGGCGAGACCGGCGCCCACTACCTGATTGCCATCTGCGAACCATGATCACGATCGACGAACTTTCCGGTGACGGCATCCGCGCCGCCGCGGACGAACTGGCCGAGGTGTTGCGGGACTGCGTGGCGCACGGTGCCAGTGTCGGCTTCCTGCCGCCGGTAACAAAGGCCGATGCGCGGCGCTTCTGGCTCGATGTGGCCCAGCAGGCCGATGCCGGCGCACGCACGCTGTTCGCCGCACGCGGCGACGATGGCGCAGTGCGCGGTACAGTGCAGCTCGCGCTGGCCACGCCGGCCAACGGCGCCCACCGCGCCGAAGTCAACAAGATGCTGGTGCACACCCGGTACCGCCGGCAAGGCATCGGCCAGCAATTGCTGCTGGCCGCCGAGGCACGTGCCCGTGCGCTGGGCCGCACGCTGCTGGTGCTCGACACCTGGTCGGCAGCGGCGCCCAGCACCTGTACGCGGGATTGGGCTATCGCACCGCCGGTGACATCCCGCAGTACGCGATCCTGGAGGGAAGCACGCTGGGCGCCACGCGCGTCATGTACAAGGTGCTCGGACCGGTCATCGACGTGATGGCCGCCGATCCGGCATCAAGCGATGCCGTGGCATTAATGCGCGAACTGTCAGGAGTACTGCACGGCATTACCGGCGGCGACGGCGCAGGCTCGTTCGATCCCGCCACCTGTACCGTGTTCGCCATCGCCCGCGACAGCCTGGGGCAGGCGGTCGGCTGCGGCGCCTTGCGCGCGATCGACGGCGAGACCGCCGAGATCAGGCGCATGTATGCACGGCCCGGCAGCGGCGCCGGTGCCGCGCTGCTGGCATTCCTGGAGGGCCGGGCGGCCGCGCTGGGCTATCGCGGCGTGTGGCTAGAAACGCGCAAGGTCAACCTGCGCGCCGTGCGCTTCTACGACGCGCAAGGTTACCTGCGGATGCCCAATTTCGGCAGGTACGTCGGCAACGATGCCGCGGTGTGTTTCGGCAAGCGGCTCTGAACGGCGGGTTTCGCCATCGCCACTTGCCGTGGGTGCATCAAGACCTCAGGCCAGCGCTTCCTTGGCGGCTTCCTCCGGTGTCAGCGAATCGTAGAACTGGTCCATGAACCATTCGACCTCCTCTTCGATATGGTCCTGGGCCTCCTTGAGGGTGGCGCCGCCGGCAACCAGGAAGCCTTCCACTTCGATGCACCAGTTGATGAACGCCAGCGTTTCCTCGTCCAGTTCTTCCTCTTTCTTGGCCATAGTATTTCCTGTCCTGTTCCATTACATTACTGGCGGATCAACACGATCGGCGCCTGCCTTATTTTAACGTAGCGAGTCAATTGACGTGCCATGCGCGCGGCCGGTCCAGGAACTCGAGCCGGTCCGCGGCAGGGTCCTTGCGCACGACGAAAGCGCCATCGCCGATGACCATCACACGACGCTGCCCGTCATAGCGCGGCCATTCGGGCACGCCCGGCGCGGCCGGCACGCCGGTCTTCGCGAAGCTCGTCCACAAATCGCCGATACGGTGCGCCACCCCGGCCGCCTGCGCGCCGCTGGCCGGCGGCAGCGTGCCGAACACATACGGCAAGTCCGCCGTGTGGACGGCGCCTTCGCCGCGCGCCCTCGCCTCCGGCGTGGCCACATCGAACAGGTACTGGTAGACCGCGCCGCCGCCCGCGCTGGCCGCAGCCGCCACGGCGCGGGTGCCGGTACCGGCAAACAGGTCGCCGGCCACCTGGCGCGCCGCCCAGGCTTCGCCGTAGTGGCCGGCGGGATCGGCCAGCTTGCGAACCGCCGGCCATTCGCTGCCGAATAGGGCCGGCACGCGTGCATGGAAACCCGGCGGGAAGAAGCCGGCTTCGTCGCTGTTACGGCCGATCAGCAGGTCGATCCTGCCGGCGGCGCCGCGCGAGAATCCCTCCCGCATCGGCTGCGCGACCATGCGGCCGTCGACGAACGGCATCGTATCCGCACGCTGGCCAGGCATCCGCAGCAGCTGCCCGGCCGGCATGGCGCGCAGCCGGGCGAGGTCCGCGGCGCGGCCGGAGGCTTCGGCACCGGCCACGCGCCGCGTCATCGCAAGGCCGATCGCATCGGCGCCGGCCATGTCCGGCTCGTCCAGGTCCAGCGCGCCCGACTGCACGATGGCCCGCCCGAACAGGCCGGCGGCC
>DASVVD010000755.1:0-3247 GCA_036386715.1 Pseudoduganella sp. | reverse complement strand
TGCAATTCCGGCCTCGGTCAAGCCGACGCTGCGTGTGGTGCGGTTGAACAACCGCACGCTGAGTTGTGTTTCAAGAATTTTGATCGTACGCGACATCGCCGTGGGCGTTACCCCCAGTTCTGCAGCGGCCTTGGCAAAGTTAAGCAACCGGGCAGCCGCCTCGAACGCCATCAGACCCGGCAGGTGGATTGATGGCAGTGCCGAGGTGTCACCACCCATCGCCAGGATCGGAGGCGATTTGGCGATTATGCCGTTTTTGATCATTCGGTATCTCTATTTATGTCGATTCACTTCATTATCAATCATCCTTAAAGTAGATGCACAGCGAACTTTACTGCAGCGCTTCACTATTCATGAGGAACCACGATGCCTGACAACAGCTTACTTACCGACCTCTTCAGTCCCAGCAGTTTCGGTGCGATATCTATTGCAAACCGCATGGTCATGGCTCCTGTCACGCGCAGTCGGTACGGTGAAGATGGGGTGCCTGGCGCGTTGCACGCGACGTATTACGCCCAGCGTGCCAGTGCCGGCTTGATCGTTTCGGAAGCGACCAACATTTCGCCACAAGGGCGTGGCTATGCGGCAACTCCTGGCATCTGGAACGATGCACAGGTCGCAGGATGGAAGCAAGTTACCGATGCAGTGCATGCGGCAGGCGGCAAGATCGTCTGCCAGCTATGGCACGTCGGCCGTTTTTCTTCCGTGGAACTCCAGCCTGATGGCGGCGCACCGGTTGCTCCGTCAGCAATCAAGGCCGAAGGCAGCACTTATACAACTGAAGGATTCGTGCCGGTTTCGATGCCGCGCGCGCTGGAAACTCAAGAAATCGCCGACATCATTGCGCAGTATGTACAGGCCGCGAAGAATGCTCTGCGTGCAGGATTCGACGGCGTTGAAGTGCACTCGGCCAATTGTTACTTGCTCGACCAGTTCCTGCGCGACGCCACCAATCATCGCACCGACCAGTATGGCGGTACACGAGAAAACCGCGTACGCCTGACGCTCGAAGTAACAGAAGCAATCGTTGCCATTTGGGGCAGCAACCGAGTGGGCATTCGTTTGTCGCCTGTCACACCTGATGTCGGCAATACACCGCTCGACAGTAACGTCATGGACACCTACGGTCACCTGGTCCGGGAACTCAACCGGTTCGAACTGGCCTACCTGCATGTCGTTGAGGGCGCGACCGGCGGCTCCCGTGCAGTGCCGGACAATGTCGACCTCGACCAATTGCGTGCCATGTTCACGGGTCCCTACATTGGCAACAACAATTACGACCTGAAGCTCGCCGTCGATCGCCGGGCGCAAGGAAAAATTGACGCTGTGGCATTTGGACGCCTGTTCATTGCCAACCCGGACCTGGTGGAGCGTCTGCGTCGCGGGAAGGACCTCACCATCGCACCGCGCGAGTCTTACTACACCGGCGGCGCAAAAGGCTTTACGGATTGGCCCGTCGTCAGTTTGTAAGCATGTACGCCAAGGCGGGCGCACCGTCCAGCACCTTTTTAAGCCACTCACATACAGGAGAAACACATGAGCAAAAATGTCAAAGCCGTACCAACGGCCGATTACGACAGCGTCATCGCCGTCGCCCAAAACTACGTGGACGGCCTGCGTACCGGCAGCGTCGAGCAGGTTGCCCAAGCATTCCATGAGGACGCCGTTATGTACGGTTTCACCAATGGGCAGCTCTTGGGCGGGCCAATCGACAACCTGTACAAATTTGTCACGCAGAACGGAAAAGCGTCGGAGATCACCACGCGCCTGGACGTGTTGGCGATCACGCCTACCACTGCCGTCGTACGCGTGGACATGGAGCAGGATGCCATTGGCGCAGACTACAACGACTACCTCACGTTGATCAAAATCGCAGGCAACTGGAAAGTCATCGCCAAGGTGTACCACCAGTTCGAGGCCTGACGTTATTTGGGCGGGCTAGTTTGTCCTCAAGGCTGGACGGGCGACGGAGCGATGAGGCCAACGGGAAGCCGCCGCCAAAGGCGAAAGCAAAGCAGACGGTCGCAAGTGCTCAGTGTAATGAGCTTCTAGCTGCCAGGGCAACTTGCAGGATGTAGGAGGCTCTCGATCGCGGCAGACTGTAATAGTCTGTGGCGTACTCTATGGGTTCGTGGCGAACTGCGCTGGTTCACCAGAACAGCCCCGCGCGCTACGGCGCACTGCCCGGCTCGGCCAGGCTCTCCGCCGTGTACGCGATGCCAAGCTCGTCATAAATGGCATACGTGGCCGCCAGCAGCTTGCCCAGCTCGGGCGAGCGATCGCCGTTGCGCACACTGAACAGGATCGGCGACAGCACGTGCTTGTCCGCCAGGCGCCGGTACACCACGTTCCGGTGGTGCATCGCCTGCACGCTTTCCGGCACGATCGCGATGCCCTGCCCGGCCGCCACCAGCCCCATGGCGATCTGCAGTTCGCGCACTTCGGTGATGGCGCCAGGCGTCACGTTCGCCTCGGCAAGGATCGCCAGTACCTGGTCGGCGAAACTGGGCCGGGGGAACTTCGGGTACACGAGCAGCGTGTCATGCGCCAGTTCCGTCAGCCGCAGGCGGTCTTCGCGCTGCGACAACGCGTGCTCCGGCGGCAGTGCGACCACCAGCGGTTCCTCGCGCAACACGATGCGGCGAATGCTGGGGTCCTCGCTTTTCAGGCGGCCGAACCCCACGTCGATGCGCCCTTCCTTCAGTGCCGACAGCTGTTCGATGGTGGTCATCTCGTGCAGCGTGACGTCCACTTCCGGATACAGCGCCCGGTAGCGGCGCAGGATGTCGGGCAGCTCGCCATACAGCGTGGAGGCGACAAAGCCGACGGCGAGCCTGCGCTCGCGCTGGCCGACCCGCTGCGTCATCGAGCGCAGGTCGCGCACCTGGTCCAGCACCTGCCTGGCATGCACCAGGAAAAACGCACCCGCCTCGGTCAGCCGCAGCGGGCGCGAGCCTTTCTCGACGAGCGCCACCTCGAGCATTTCCTCGAGTTGCTGGATCTGCCGGCTCAACGGCGGCTGGGCGATGTGCAGCCGTTCCGCCGCGCGCCGGTAGTTGCGCTCTTCCGCCAGCGCGATGAAATAGCGCAAATGCCTCAGCTCCATTTGATACCCCCAAAGTATCTTGATGATACCAAATCGGTGTTGGACGCGGCACGGCAACGGCCATATCGTAGGGTCATCGACGCTAAATCATCCACGCTAAAGATACGGAATACATATGATCCACTCGATCGAGACGATCCT
>DASVVD010000754.1:0-4930 GCA_036386715.1 Pseudoduganella sp. | reverse complement strand
GACGAGCCACACATTGCCTTCCCGGTCTTCGAGCATGCCCAGCGACTCCTGGCCAACCGCCGGGCCGCTACTGGGCAGGCGCTGCGCGGCATCGCGCGCGGGCAGCAAGCCGGTATCGCGCCGGGCAGCATCGGGGACCAGGCAGGCGGTGTCGGGGCAGCCAAGCGCCCACAGCGTGCCGTCCGCCGTGAATTGCCCACCGAAGCGGGACCCGGCAACATTGGCAAGCGGTGGCCGCCGCTTGCCGCTGGCCGAGGATGCCAGCCGAGTGGCCGCGGCGCCGCCAAGGCCGATCAGCCAGGTATCGCCGTTCGGCGCCAGCGCCAGGTTGCCACCGCGGTCCGCCACCTTGTCGAAGCGGCCACGAGCGCGGTCCAGCCGCCACGTGTCCGAGCGGGTCGCCACCCACAGCCGGGCGTCCTGGTCGAGCAACATGCTGTAGGTACCTTCCGTGCTCCATATCGGGTCGCTTTCGACGGTTGTCCAGCGGCCATTCGCGAAGCGGCGGATGCCATGACCGATCGTCCACAGGGTGCCATCGCCATCGGCCAGCATGCTCAACGCGGTGATGCGGCGCCAGTCGGTGGTCTGCGGCAGCAGCTCGAACCGGCCGTCGCGCCGTATCACGGCAATGTCCTTGGGGAAGTAGGAAACGTACAGGTCGCCATTGGCGGCGGCATGCATGGCGAGTACCCGCATGTGCGCGAACCGGGATTGCCCTGGCGGCACGTACAGTTCGAAGCTCACGCCATCGAAACGGAACAACCCATCGTTACTGGCTACCCAGAGCCAGCCGTCGACCGTTTGTGCCAATCCCTGAATATCGGGCGGCGCGCCATCCTGCTGAGTCCATACGGTGCGCTGGTAATCCTTGAGGGCAAGCGCGGGTGCGAGGCCGCATGACATCGCCAGCGCCAGCGCCAGCAGCGGGCGTAGCACGGTCGGGACCGATAACATTAATATTGTTCCGTTAGGCGTGATGAATTCGCAGCATGGTTGTAAAGTCCGCTGGCTGCGCGGTGATAGCCGGTGAGCTTGGCTATCATAGTAGAACCGGCAGGATGGGACAACCGCTGAGTTGTCCCATCCTGCGGTCATGTCGGCAGGCCCCGGCCGGCGCAAGTATCCTCAGACCAAGGCCACGAACGTGGCGATGTGTTCAGTTGGGTTCGTGCCGCCGTTTCCACTCCACCGTCCGCCCGATCCTGCGCGATCGATGGGTGATCGTAGAAAAGCCACTCTTCCACCTCGCCGGGGTCGGGCGCCCGATCGTCGGCGGTGCGCAGCAGCGCGATCGCCATCGGGCTCGCGGGCGTGGTCGGGCGAATACATGTCCGCCTGGTTCCCGACGAAACGTACGAGGCCGTTCGTCACCGGCGTCAAGACCAGGAAGGTGGCCGTCACGACGATCGACAGGATGGGCACGCCCGCGAAATCGGCAAGCCCGCCCAGGCAGTTGGCGAGAAGCAGTCGTGCGAGCGGAGCGTAAAGCACGTGGGTGACCAGGAAAGCCAGGATTAACAGCACACCCACCACCAGCGCGACCGTCCAAGGACGGGGCTTGCTGCCTCCCAGTGGGCACGCAGCCTTTCGAGCAGCCGCGAACCGAGGACCAGCACGTTGATGACGATCTCCACCAGCGCACCGAACAGGATGAGCCAATGACTACCGTGCGTGTAGTCGATCGCACGCTGCTGGACTTCCAGTGGAATCTGGGCAAGGTAGGCCTGCGTCGGTAGGGCGGAAGGAACTGGCTGGGCATGGGTGGAGTAGTCGATTCGATGCCGGAACCGGCATCCGGACCGGAGGCTGCGATGCGTGGATCCTATAGATGGTGCCGGCAGTCCACAAGCGCGGCAAAGCTCCTTTCAGTTGTGCCAGCGCGGAACGAATCACGGGATCGCTAGCGCGCCTTCCTTCGGGAAGCGGCGCCGCATGGGGGCATGACGCGCATCCGTTCCAGCATGGCATAACTAAAAGGAGGGAAAGGCGCATTGCCTACCCGATACGGGCAGCGTAAGTTCGACAGGGGGCGGGCCGGCAGGCCTTCCATCCGTTTCCCTTCCACCGCTTATCGAGGAACATCATGATCGATCTACGACACCGACGCGCCACCGTCAACGGCATCTCGCTGCACTACGTGACGGCGGGCCAAGGCCCGGCAGTGCTGTGCATGCATGGATGGCCGCAGAACCACCGCGAATTCCTGCCCTTGATGAATGGTCTGCTCGATCGATACACGTTCATCGCCCCCGACCTGCGCGGCTTCGCTGACAGCGATAAACCGTACGACGGGTACGAACCCCTGACGATTGCGCAGGACATGCTCGAGTTGCTGGCCATTGAGGACGTGGGCCGCTTCCACATCCTCAGCCACGACCTGGGCGGCCCGCCTTCCGTGGCCCTGGCCTACCTGTCCCAGGACCGTGCGCTGTCGCTCGCCACCATCGAGACTCCATTCTTCGGCCTGAGCTATCCGGGCTATGTGGATCCGCGGGCCGCCTACTGGCACCTGGGCATGCACATGAACATGGATGTCACCCGCTTCCTCATCGAGGGGAAGGAAGAACCGTACCTGCGGCATTTCTTCCGCGACTTTGCCTACAACCCGGCTGCGATTCCCGAGGATGACGTGCAGGCTTATGCGATGCAGATGCGCCAGCCCGGCAACCTGCGCGCCAGCCTGAACCACTATGGCTACATTCCACAAATGGCGACGCAGACCGCGGAGCTGGCGAAGCAAAAGCTGAAGGTGCCGATGCTGGCATGGGCTGGCAGCGCATCGTTCGGCGACCATTGCTACCAGAGCGCGCGGGCCATCGCGGAATCGGCGGAAGGCGGCGTCATCGAGGAATGCGGGCATTGGGTGTTCGAAGAGAAGACCGATTTCATCCGCGAACAATTGACCGCGTTCTGGACGCAGCACGGAGCAGCGCGGTGACGACGACGACGCTCGCGGCATTCCGCCGCGCGGACCACGTCGGGATCACGGTCCCGTCGCTCACGCAGGCATTGCGATTCTGGGTGGACGTGCTCGGTTTCCGCTTTGTCGCGCAGACGCATTACGAGAACTCGGAATTCCTCGAACAGGTGGTCGGTGTCGGCGGCGCCGACGTCACCCTTGCGATGGTCGAGGGGCCGGATGGCTCCCTGGTCGAACTCCTCGAATACCATGCGCCGTCCGGCCGGCAAGCGATGACGCCGCGCTCCTGCGACGTCGGTTCGGTCCACCTGGCCTATATGGTGGACAATCTCGACAGCATGCTCGCGAAAGTGGAAGCGGCCGGCTGGTTGCGCCTGGGCGAACCACAGACAGTGCGTGGTGGTGCGCGCGATGGCTTGCGGATCGTGTATGTCCGGGGGCAAGACGGCGTGACGCTCGAGTTCCTGCAGGCGCCGATCCAGGCGGATGGCCATGCCACGGCGTGGCTTAATTCGCTCGGAGCATAAACTTCCGATCATGGTGCACAGCGCCGTGTCGCACCGATCAATCGTCCACCCGGCCTGACCAGGTCGGGGTGGACGACAGGCGCATTGGAGCCGAATATCAGTTCACAAGAACAGCCGTGGCTTCGTCCGGTCCGTTGTTTCCTTCCGTGATAAGAATGCGTCTAGCTGCTGGAGCGGCCTTTGCCGCCTCGACCTGGGCGAACGTCCGCAACGGTCCGATCATCGTGCCGTTTGCCATGCCTTTCGCATCGGTACGCAAGGCACCGGCCTGTTCCGTGCCAAGGTACACGCTGTATTGGGTATCGGGTTTCAGCTTGAACACGGAAACCTCCAGCGCATCTACGACACCAAGCTGACGCGCCACGACCAGCCCGCGCGCCTGGCCCTCCGGCGCCTTCAAGGTCAGTGGCGTCGAATCCTGGTTGACACGTTTCGTCAGGTTTTCGGCGCTGCCTGCAGGCGCGACATTCGACAAGAAGACCAGAGCCTGCGGCGCCTGTCCGCCCCCCATGTGGCCAACCACCCTATTCGACGCCGAGTCGATTACATCGACGCCATCGCCATTCTCCAGTCCCACGTACAACCGGGTGCTGTCGTCGGATGTCCAGATCCCGTGCGGCAAGGCGCCCGTCGGAATGGTTGCGACCAGCGTTGCTGCCGGTCCCGTCGAGTAGACCTTGACGACGTTTTCTCCACCGACCGTCACGTAAGCCAGCGTCTTGCCGCCTACGTTGGCGAAGGCCAAGTGGTTGGTGATGAAGCCCGTGTCGAGGACCCCGATCACTTCCTGCGTGCGCGTATCGATGCGGGTAACCTTGCCGACATCCTTGTGCGTCATCCATACTTCCTTGAAGTCTGGCGTGAATTGCAGGAAGGGAGAAAATGGACTGACGACCGGGATGGATTTGATGACCTTGTGAGCCTTGACGTCGATCACGTCCACCTGGGGTGTGAAACTCGATACGGCATAGGCAAGCTTCCCATCAGGCATGAACTGCACCATGCCCGGCCTGACCGCTGTCGGGATGCGGCGCGTTTCCCTGGAAGTAACAGGATCGATGACGGAGATGTAATCCTCGCCGCGGACCACGACCCAGACTTCCTTGCCATCCGCGGTGAAGAACCCCTCATGAGGAGATCGCCCGACATAGGTTTTCCCCTTGACTTTGTTGGTCGCGGTATCGATGAACGTCACCGAATTCGAGCCGTTCGATATGACGACCAGCGTCTTGTGGTCCGGGGAAAAGCCCATGCCATGCACATTGATTTCGCCGCGATACAACGGCGACAGCATCGGGACGCGGATTGCCGAGGACTATCTGGCCGAGCAGCTGGTTGCTCGACGGATCGAACACCGACACGGTATTGCTGTTCTGGTCGGCGGTATAGACCCGGTCAGTCGTCGCAGGGAAGGCGAACGCAAGCTGGCTCGCGCCCAGAAGGCCAGCCAGAATAAGTGCAGATCGGAGATTCATCGCTT
>DASVVD010000753.1:0-8398 GCA_036386715.1 Pseudoduganella sp. | reverse complement strand
GCCGCTGCAGCGCCAGCAGCTCGGGTGACAGCTCGAAGTTCATGGAAATCCTGTAGGTTGTGGGCTTATTTGAGCTGCGAGAACGGCACGTCCTTGTCGACCCGGATGTCGCCAGGCAGGCCCAGCACGCGTTCGGCGATCTGGTTGCGCAGGATCTCGTCGGCGCCGCCAGCGATACGCAGCGCGGCCGACCAGAAGTAGCCGTGCTGGAACTTGCGCGCGGCTTCGTCGTCTTCCGGCACCAGCGCGGCGGCGCCCTGTACGTCGAGCGCGATGCGCGACAGCTCCTGCAGCACGTTGGCCTGCACCAGCTTGCCCATCGCGGCGATCGGCCCCGGCGTATCGCCGCGCGACAGCGCCGTGATCTGGCGGCAGCGGAAATATTTCAGGCCCTGTTCCTGCGCCAGCAACTGGGCGGCGCGCAAGCGATACGGCGCGCCCGCGCTGCCACTGCGGTCCAGCAGTGCCACCAGGTCGGTGGCCTGCGGCAGATCCTGGCTTTCGCCGCCGACGCTGAAGCGCTCGTTCATCAGCGTGGTCATGGCGGCCTTCCAGCCGTCGCCGACGGCGCCGATGCGGTGGCTGTCCGGAATGCGCACGTCGGTCAGGAACACTTCGTTGAATTCCGATTCACCGGAAATCTGGCGGATACGCCGCACTTCGATGCCCGGGGTCTTCATGTCGACGACGAAGTAGGTGAGCCCCTTGTGCTTGGCGACCGAGGGATCGGTACGGGCGATCAGGATGCCCCAGTCGGCCACGTGGGCCCACGAAGTCCACACCTTCTGGCCGTTCAATACCCAGTCGTCGCCGTCGCGCACGGCGCGGGTGCGCAGGCCGGCCAGGTCGGAGCCGGCGGCCGGTTCCGAGAACAGCTGGCACCACAGCAGGTCGCCGTACAGCGTGGGTCTGGTAAAGCGTTCGACCTGCGCCGGCGTGGCGTGGGCGCGCAGGGTCGGTACCGCCAGGTGGGTACCGATCGTGACGAACGGGCCAACCGGCACGTGGTAGCGTGCCTCTTCTTCGGCAAAGATGACTTCCTCGATCGGCGTGCCATCCAGGCCGCCTTCGGCGCGCGGCCAGCGGATTGCCGCGTAGCCGGCTTCAGCCTTGACCCGCTGCCAGCTGCGGGCGCGGGCGATGAAGTCCGTTTCGGGCAGGTCGTGCGGCAGCGGCTGGCGGTACTCCTGCGCATGGGCGGCCAGCCAGGCATGCGCCCGGGCACGGAATTCGGCTTCTTGCGGGGTGTCGTTGAAATCCATGGCAGTCCTCAGTGCGTTGCGGTAGCGGTGGCGGTGGCGGTGGCGGTGGCGGCGAGGAGGCGCTCGCCCCACTCGGCGCTGTTGCCCAGCGCGCTGGCCAGCAGGCGAGCTCGCGTGTAGTAGAAATGGCAGTTGGCTTCCCAGGTGTAGCCGATGCCGCCATGCAGGTGCAGGCATTCCTGCGCCGCGTAGTCGAGCGCCTCGGTGGCGCTGATGCGCGCCGCGGCGGCAGCCATGTCCAGCTGTGCGGGGCCGTCGGCCAGCGCCCAGGCGCCAAACCAGGCGTTGGAGCGCGCCAGCTCGGTTTTCACCGTCATGTCGGCCAGCTTGTGCTTGACGGCCTGGTAACCGCCGATCGGCCGGCCGAAGGCATGGCGTTCCTTTACATACCCGACCGTCATCGCGCAGGCGGTATCGGCCGCGCCGATCTGCTCGAACGCCGTCAGCACGGCGCCCAGGTTGCGGGCGCCGGCATGCAGGCCGCGTGCCGTGTCGCCTTCGGCCAGCAGCGTGGCCGGCACGCCGTAGAACGTCAGCGCGCCATGCGGCACCAGCGGGTCGATGCCGGGCAGCGCGCGGCGCTGCACCCCGGCTTCCGCGAGATCGACCAGCAGCAGGGCCGGCTTGCCAGCCGTGCCCGCATGCACGATCGCGTGGTCGGCCTGCATGGCCCAGGCCAGCGGGCCGGTACTGCCGCTCAGTATGCCGTCGCGCCATTCGAGGCGCGCCGCCGGAGTATCGGCATCGAGCCCGGCAATCGCGATGACCGTTTCGGCGCTGGCGATACGCTCGAGCAGCGCATTCCCGGCCGGGGTCGCGGTACGCCGCAACAGGTCGACGGCGATGGCGGCGGTCTGCAGGAAAGGCAGTGGCGCCAGTACCCGGCCCAGTTCCTCGGCCAGCACGCACAGTTCCATCGCACCGAGCCCGAGGCCGCCGAACTCTTCCGGCACGGCCGCACCGGTCCACCCGAGCTCGCCGACCTGGCGCCACAGCGCGCTGTCGAACGGCATGGCACGGTCGATCTGGGCCCGCAGGCGTTCGAACGTCATGGTCTCGGACAGGTAACGCCGGGCATTGTCGCGCAGCATTTGCTGCTCTTCTGAAAACTCGAAGTTCATCGCGTGTCTCGCTCGTTATAACTATAATGATCTATATCATTGCATGGTTGACACCGTTCCGCAAGTGCCCCATGCGCTTTGTCTCAGGACGTCAATTTTTTGCTGACAGCCACGGAAATTTGCCCTATTATCGTATCAATCATCTATACGATTAACAAGCGAAAACCGACTCCATGCCTTCCACGTTGCCCAGCATTCGCAAGATCCTGATCGCCAACCGCAGCGAGATCGCCATCCGCGTCATGCGCGCCGCAGCCGAACTCGACATCCGTACGGTGGCCATCTATGCTGCCGAGGACCGCTTCGCGCTGCACCGCTTCAAGGCGGACGAAAGCTACCTGGTCGGCGCCGGCAAGCGGCCCATCGCGGCCTACCTGGACATCGACGATATCATCCGCATCGCCAGGGAAGCCGGGGCCGATGCGATCCACCCGGGTTACGGTTTCCTGTCGGAGAATCCGGACTTCGCCGATGCCTGCGCGGCGCACGGCATCGCCTTCATCGGCCCGGCTTCCAGTGTAATGCGCACGCTCGGCAACAAGGTGGCCGCCCGTGCCGCTGCGGTGGCGGCCGGCGTGCCGGTGATGCCCGCCACAGGGGCGCTGCCGCGCGATATCGAGGGAGCGCAGGCGATGGCCGAGGAGATTGGCTACCCGCTGATGCTCAAGGCCAGCTGGGGCGGCGGCGGGCGCGGCATGCGCACCATCGAAAGCGCGGCCGAGCTGCCGGGCCAGCTGGAAGTGGCGCGCCGCGAGGCTGCCGCCGCCTTCGGCAACGACGAGATGTACCTCGAGAAGCTGGTGCGGCGCGCGCGGCATGTCGAAGTGCAGCTGCTGGGCGATCGCCACGGCACGCTGGTCCACCTGTACGAACGGGATTGCTCGGTGCAGCGGCGCAACCAGAAGGTCGTCGAACGGGCCCCCGCCCCTTACCTGGACGACGCGCGCCGCGCCGAACTGTGCGAAGCGGCGCTGCGCCTGGGGCGCGCCGTCGGCTATACCCATGCCGGCACAGTGGAATTCCTGATGGACGTGGACGACGACGCGTTCTACTTCATCGAAGTCAATCCGCGCATCCAGGTGGAGCACACGGTGACGGAGCAGGTAACCGGCATCGACATCGTCAAGGCGCAGATCCGCATCACCGAGGGCGCCGCCATTGGCGGGATCGGGGCCGCGCATGCCGGGGTGCCGCTGCAGCAGGACATCCGGCTGAACGGCCATGCGCTGCAATGCCGCGTCACTACCGAAGACCCGGAGAACAATTTCACGCCCGACTACGGCCGCATCACCGCCTACCGCAGCGCCTCGGGCTTCGGTCTGCGCCTCGATGGCGGCACCGCCTATTCCGGTGCGGTCATCACCCCGTACTACGACTCGCTGCTGGTCAAGGTCACGGCCTGGGCGCCGCAGCCCGACGAGGCGATCGCGCGCATGGACCGCGCGCTGCGCGAGTTCCGCATCCGTGGCCTGTCGACCAACCTGCCGTTCCTGGAAAACGTCATCAACCACGAGCTGTTCCGCACCGGGCAGTGCACTACCCGCTTCATCGACACGACGCCCGAACTGTTCAGCTTCAGCAAGCGGCGCGACCGCGCCACGCGCCTGTTGCGCTTCATCGGCCAGGTCAGCGTGAACGGCAATCCGGAAATGAAGGGCCGCGCCGCGCCGAACCGGGCGCTGGCCGCACCGCTGCTGCCGGCGCTGCCGGCTGCAATTCAGGCCGCCGCGCCGCCCGGCACGCGCACCCGGCTGCTGGAACTGGGCGCCGAACGCTTCGCCGCCTGGATGCTCGAGCAGCCGCAGGTGCTGGTGACCGACACCACGATGCGCGACGCGCACCAGTCGCTGTTCGCCACGCGCATGCGCACCGCCGACATGCTGCCGATCGCGCCGCATTACGCGCGCCTGCTGCCGAACCTGTTCTCGCTCGAGTGCTGGGGCGGCGCCACGTTCGACGTGGCGCTGCGCTTCCTGAAGGAAGACCCGTGGGAGCGCCTGGCGCTGCTGCGCGAACGGGTGCCCAACACGCTGTTCCAGATGCTGCTGCGCTCGTCGAACGCGGTGGGATACACGAACTATGCCGACAACGTGGTGCAGCATTTCATCCGCCAGGCCGCCGCCGGCGGCATCGACCTGTTCCGCGTATTCGATTCGCTGAACTGGGTGGACAACATGCGCGTGGCGATCGACGCGGTGCGCAGCGAGGGCGCGTTGTGCGAAGGGGCGATCTGCTACAGCGGCGACCTGCTCGATGCACGGCGCGACAAGTATGGCCTGAAATACTACGTGGCGATGGCGAAGGCGCTGGAAAAAGCCGGGGCTAACATCATCGGCATCAAGGACATGGCCGGCATCTGCAAGCCCGAGGCGGCGCGCCGCCTGGTGGAGGCGCTGAAGGGTGAGGTGGGCCTGCCGCTGCATTTCCACACGCACGATACCAGCGGCATCTCGGCCGCCTCGGTACTGGCGGCGATCGCGGCGGGCTGCGATGCCGTGGATGGCGCGATGGATGCGATGAGCGGCTTGACCTCGCAGCCGAATCTTGGGTCGATCGCCGCCGCGCTGGCCGGTTCGGCACGCGATCCGGGCCTGGACCGTGCGGCCATCTTCGAGATCTCGCAGTACTGGGAAGGCGTGCGCCGCTATTACGCACCGTTCGAGGCGGACATGCGGGCCGGCACGTCGGACGTCTACCGCCACGAGATGCCGGGCGGCCAGTACACCAACCTGCGCGAGCAGGCCCGCGCGCTCGGTCTCGAGGGGCGCTGGACCGAGGTATCGCAGGCCTATGCCGACGTCAACGTGTTGTTCGGCGATATCGTCAAGGTCACGCCGACGTCCAAGGTGGTGGGCGACATGGCCCTGTTCATGGTCGCCAACGACCTGACGCCTGCCGCGGTCGCCGATCCGGCAAGGCCGGTGGCCTTTCCGGAGTCGGTGGTGTCGCTGTTCAAGGGGGAGCTGGGCTTCCCGCCGGATGGCTTCCCGGCCGCGCTGGGCGCCAAGGTGCTGCAGGGTGCCACGCCGCTTGCGGGGCGGCCCGGCGCCAGCCTGCCGCCTGTCGACCTGGCCGATGCGCGCAGCGCCGCGGAGCTGGCGGTGGGCCGCGCCATCAGCGAGCAGGAACTGTCCTCATGGCTGATGTACCCGAAAGTGTTCAGCGATTATGCGGCGCACCGCGCGCTGTACGGCAATGTCAGCGTGGTGCCGACCCCGGTGTTCTTCAACGGGCTGGCGGACGGCCAGGAAGTGTCGGTGGAGATCGATCGCGGCAAGACGCTGATCGTGCGCCTGCAGGGATCGGCCGAGATGCCGGACGACGGCGAACGCAAGCTGTTCTTCGAACTGAACGGCCAGCCGCGGGTGATCCGGATCAGCCACGACGGCGTTGCCAGGGTGGACGCGCAGCGCCAGGCGGAAGAGGGCAATCCGGCTCACGTGGGTGCGCCGATGCCGGGCATGATTGCCACCGTGGCAGTCGAGATCGGGCAGCGTGTCGCGGTCGGCGATCCGCTGCTGTCGATCGAGGCGATGAAGATGGAAACGATGCTGCGCGCCGAGCGGGCCGGCGTGGTACGCCAGTTGCACACGGCCCGGGGCCGCATCGTCAATGCGAAGGATTTGCTGCTGGAGCTGGGGGAGTGATGCGCTACCCTCCAGCGGCGCAGCGTCAGCGGAACGCGTCCGCGAGGCGGTTGATGTCGATCACCGGCGGGTGGAATGTTTCCACAAGCTGGCGCTGTGCAGCAGTGGCCGATGCGTTGGCAGGCTCTTCGGTGCCGAACAAGGTTGCCGCGCCGGTGGCAGCGGCCACGACGGCGCAGGCGGCAACTTTAATGATGACCATATTGATGACCATGTCTATCTCCTGTTTATGAATGTCAGATATTTATAATGATTATGATGATTAGTATAGTCAGCCCGATTGAGAAGTCAAACATGATTACGGTTTCAACATACCGAAAGGAGACAAAGTGAAAGCATTGGTCGCAGTCAAGCGCGTGGTCGACTACAACGTCAAGGTCCGCGTCCGGTCCGACGGCGCCGGTGTCGAACTGGGCAACGTCAAGATGTCGATGAACCCGTTCGATGAAATCGCCATCGAGGCAGCAACACGATTGAAGGAGGGCGGTCAGGTCAACGAGGTGGTTGCCGTATCGTGCGGGGTGCCGCAGTGCCAGGAAACGCTGCGCACGGCGATGGCCATGGGCGCCGACCGGGGCATCCTGGTCGACACCGATGCCGAACTGCAGCCGCTGGCGGTGGCCAAGCTGCTGAAGGCGCTGGTCGACAGGGAGCAGCCGCAGCTGGTGATTCTGGGCAAGCAGGCGATCGACGACGACTGCAACCAGACGGGGCAGATGCTGGCCGCACTGCTGGGCTGGCCGCAGGCCACGTTCGCCTCGCAGATCGTCATCGAGGACGGCAAGGCCAGTGTCACGCGGGAGGTCGACGGCGGCCTCGAAACGCTGGCGTTGACGCTGCCGGCCGTGGTCACCACCGACCTGCGCCTGAACGAGCCGCGCTACGTTACGTTGCCCAACATCATGAAGGCCAAGAAAAAGCCGCTCGACACCGTCAAGCCGGAAGATCTCGGCGTCGACGTGGCGCCGCGCCTGAAGACGCTCAAGGTATCCGAGCCGGCCCAGCGCTCGGCCGGGATCGTCGTGCCCGATGTGGCCACGCTTGTCGCGAAGCTGCGCGGCGCGAAGATCCTCTGATTCACCGCTGCCGCACTGGAGAGTCCGATGGCACGCATCAATCGTCCCACCAAGGAACAGGTCCGGGTCTGGCTCGCCGAGCGCAGGCAACACAGCCTGCCGCTGCCGAGTTGCGAACAGATCCGCAGCCAGCTGGGCTGGGAATACAGCACGCCCGACGTGCGGCACTTCAACCAAACAGAACAGGAACATCATGACTACGCTCGTCATTGCTGAACACGACAATGCCGCCCTGAAGGGCAGCACCCTGAACACGATCGCGGCCGCGCTGCAACTGGGCGGCGAGGTCCACGTGCTGGTGGCCGGCGGCGACTGCGGCGCCGTTGCTACGGCGGCGGCCACTGTCGCCGGCGTCGGCAAGGTGCTGGTGGCCGATGCCGCTCATTTTGCCGACGGCCTGGCGGAAAACGTCGCCGCGCAGGTGCTGGCGCTGGCCCGCGACTATTCCCATGTCCTGGCGCCCGCTACCGCCTACGGCAAGAACCTGTTGCCACGTGTCGCGGCGGCCCTCGACGTGGCGCAGATCTCGGAGATTACCCGTGTGGTTTCCGCCGATACGTTCGAGCGCCCGATCTACGCCGGCAATGCCATCGCCACGGTGCAATCGGTCGATGCCATCAAGGTCATCACGGTGCGCACCACCGGGTTCGATGCTGCCGGCCAGGGTGGCGCGGCGCCGGTGGAAAGCGTGCCCGCCGTGGCAGCGTTCGCCGGCAGCGCATTCGTTTCGCGCGAACTGGCCACCTCGAGCCGGCCGGAACTGACCGCGGCAAAGGTGATCGTCTCCGGCGGGCGGGGCATGGGCTCAGGCGAGGCGTTCAAGATCCTCGAGCCGCTGGCCGACAAGCTCGGTGCCGCGATGGGCGCCTCGCGCGCCGCGGTGGACGCGGGCTACGTGCCCAACGACTGGCAGGTGGGGCAGACGGGCAAGATCGTCGCGCCGCAGCTCTACATCGCGGTCGGCATTTCCGGCGCAATCCAGCACCTCGCAGGCATGAAGGATTCGAAAGCCATCGTCGCCATCAACAAGGATCCGGAGGCGCCAATCTTCAGCGTGGCCGACTACGGCATCGTCGGCGACCTGTTCGAGATCGTGCCGCAGCTGGTGACCGAACTGGGCTGAGCCCGCCGCACGGCGGCTTGCAATCATTTGAACCAACCAACGATATGGTCATGGCAGAGACAAGCAATCACCTCGAACAACCCGGTACCCGCGAAGCGATGGAATACGACGTGGTAATCGTGGGCGGCGGACCGGCCGGACTGTCGGCGGCGATCCGCCTCAAGCAGCT
>DASVVD010000752.1:0-3955 GCA_036386715.1 Pseudoduganella sp. | reverse complement strand
GAACGCGCCCAGGACGGCAAGGCCGAATCGTTCTTCCATACCTACACCGCGCCAGGCGCGCCACTGCAGGCCGGCCTGCAGGCCGCGCTGGAAGATTCGGTGGCGAAGCTGCCGATCCCGAAGGTTATGAGCTACCAGCGCCCGGATGGCGCCACCGTGCAGTTCGTGCGCCCGGCGCACAGCGTGATCGCGCTGTTCGGCGACACCGTGCTGCCGTTGACGCTGCTGGGCCTGACCGCATCGAACGTCACGCAGGGCCACCGTTTCCTGACGGCGCCGGGCCAGCGCGCCGTCACCGTGCCGCACGCCGACGCCTATGCCGACACGCTGGTCGACAAGGCGAAAGTGATTCCTTCGTTCGAGGCCCGCAAAGAGCAGATCCGCAAGGAACTGCTGGCAAAGGCCGGCGCCGACCAGGTGCTGATGCCCGAAGCGCTGCTGGAAGAAGTGGCCTCGCTGGTCGAATGGCCGGTGGTGTACGAATGCCGCTTCGAGGATGAATTCCTGGCCGTGCCGCAGGAATGCCTGATCCTGACGATGCAGACCAACCAGAAATACTTCGCGCTGACCGACACCGGCGGCAAGCTGCGCTCGCGCTTCCTGATCGTGTCGAACATCGCCACCGACACGCCGCAGGCGATCGTCGGCGGCAACGAGCGCGTGGTGCGCCCGCGCCTGTCGGACGCCAAGTTCTTCTTCGAGCAGGACAAGAAGAAGACGCTCGAGTCGCGCCTGCCGCTGCTCAAGAACGTGGTGTACCACAACAAGCTGGGCACCCAGGCCGAACGCAGCGACCGCGTGACGGGCCTGGCCACCGCGATCGCCACGCGCCTGGGGGCAGACGTGACGCTGGCCGAACGCGGCGCGCGCCTGTCGAAGGCGGACCTGCTGACCGACATGGTGGGCGAGTTCCCGGAACTGCAAGGCATCATGGGCACGTATTACGCGCGCCATGATGGCGAGAACGAGGAAGTGGCGCTGGCCGCCTCCGAGCATTACCAGCCGCGCTTCGCCGGCGATGCGCTGCCGTCCACCCAGACCGGCACCGCCGTGGCGCTGGCCGACAAGCTGGAAACCCTGGTCGGCATCTGGGCTATCGGCCTGCAGCCCACCGGCGACAAGGATCCGTTCGCGCTGCGCCGCCATGCGCTGGGCGTGCTGCGCATGCTGATCGAGAAGCGCCTGCCGCTGGCCATCTCGGCACTGCTGGCCGATGCCGTGGCACAGTTCGCCACCGTGGCCAACTTCAAGGATCCGACCGTTGAAGTGACGGCGTTCTTCATGGACCGCCTGCGCGGCATCCTGCGCGAGCGCGGTTTCACGCCGAACGAGATCGAAGCCGTGGTGGCGCAGAACCCGGACCGCCTGGACGACATCGTGCAGCGCCTGGAAGCGGTGCAGGCTTTCGCATCGCTGCCGGAAGCGGGCTCGCTGGCCGCCGCCAACAAGCGCATCACCAACATCCTCAAGAAGAACGAGGAAGCGCTGGCGCAGGCCTCCACGGTTAACCCGGCGCTGCTGCAGGACGAGGCGGAGAAGAAACTGGCCGCGGCCGTGGCGCGCGTGCAGCCGGAAGTCGATGCGGCGTTTGCCGCCGGCGATTTCACCGGCACCCTGATGACGCTGGCGCAGTTGCGCGACGACGTGGATGCGTTCTTCAACGACGTGATGGTGATGGCCGACGATATCGCGCTGCGCAACAACCGCCTCGCGCTGCTGTCGTCGCTGCACGGCATGATGAACCGCGTGGCGGACATCTCCAAGCTGGCCACATAAGGAAGAATCGCCGATGCCCCAGCCGAAACTGATCATCCTCGACCGGGATGGCGTGATCAACCACGATTCGCCGGACTTCATCAAGTCGCCCGACGAGTGGATTCCCATCCCCGGATCGCTGGAAGCGATCGCCCGGCTGAACCAGGCGAACTACCGCGTGGTGATCGCCTCGAACCAGTCCGGCATTGCCCGGCAGCTGTTCGACATCACCACGCTGAACGCGATCCATTCGAAGATGCACCGCCTCGCCTTGCAGGTGGGGGCCGATATCGATGCGGTGTTCTTCTGCCCGCACGCGGCGGCCGACAACTGCGACTGCCGCAAGCCGAAACCCGGCATGTTCGCCGAGATCTCGAAACGCTACCAGGTCAGCCTGAAAGGCGTGCCCACGGTGGGTGACTCGCTGCGCGACCTGCAATCGGGCTTCATCAGCGGCTGCGTGCCGTACCTGGTGCGCACCGGCAAAGGTGAAAAGACGGCGCTGACCGGCGGCCTGCCCCCCGGCACGCTGACATTCGCCGACCTGGCCGCCACGGTGCAGCACATCCTGAAAAATCCCGCGCCGTAAAAACCGAACCGCCTTGAAATCATTGGAGTACCGCGTTGCGTAAAGCCTTTCTGTTCCTGCGTTCCCTCGTGTTCACCGTGGTGATGGCCATCGCCACGGTGATCTGGTCGTTCGTCTGCATGCTGGCCGCGCCGCTGCCGTACAACAAGCGCTATTACGTCACGTCGCGCTGGAACGTGTTCGTGATCTGGCTGGCGAAGGTCATTTGCGGCATCCACTACGAGTTCAAGGGCTACGAGAATTTCCCCGACAGCCCGGCCATCGTGCTGTCGAAGCACCAGTCGGCATGGGAAACCATCTTCCTGCTGGCGAACCTGCCGCGCCCGCTGGTCTTCGTGTTCAAGAAGGAGATCCTGTACATTCCGTTCTTCGGCTGGGGCATCGCGCTGCTGCGCATGATCCCGATCGACCGCAAGCAGGGCAAGAACGCGTTCCGGATGGTGGTTGCACACGGAAAGCGTCGCCTGAAAGACGGCCAATGGATTATCATGTTCCCTGAAGGCACGCGCATCCCGGTGGGCCAGGCGGGCAAGTACAAGAGCGGCGGCACGCGCCTCGCGATCGACACCGGCGTGCCGGTCATACCGATCGCCGTGAACTCCGGCGAGTGCTGGCCAAAGAATTCGTTTATCAAATATCCGGGCAAGATCACGGTCTCGGTCGGCAAGCCGATATCGTCCGAAGGACAGACTCCCGACGGCATGATGGAACAGGTGGAACAGTGGATAGAATCAGAAATGCGCGTCATTTCGCCCCACGCCTACAGCGCTGGCTAGAAACCCGCACCCAGGCCAGCGACAGGAACGACAGCGGCGGCGAAGGCGCCGCCCTGGCCGATGTCCAGCTCGACCTGTTCGCCGGCGGCGCCACACAGGATGCGGCGCAGGTTCCCTTCTTCCCTTCGCCGTCACCGTCACCGTTCCCGCCTTCTTCCTTTCCCATTCCCGCGCCGGCCACCGTCAACCTGCTGCGCCCTCCGGTGCCGCTGCGTCGGCCCGATCCTGCGCCACCCGCGCCACCGCGAGCCGATGGCCTGGACCGCCGCCAGGTACTGGTGGGCAGCTTCATCCTCGAATATGCATTGCGGCGCTCCACGCGCAATTCGATCGGCTTCATGGTCGACGACGAAGGCCTGCGCGTGACGGCACCGAAGCGCTGCACGCTGGCCGATATCGAGAACGCGATCCGCGCCAAGCAGAACTGGATCCTGTCGAAGCTGGACGACCGGCGCCAGCGCCGCGCCGCGCGCCTCGAGAAGCCGCCGGTGGAATGGAAGGACGGCGCGCGGCTGCCTTATTTGGGCGGCGAGATCACGCTGCGGCTGCACGTCGCGCCGCGCAACCGCACCGCGTTCGACCCGGCCAGCAATGAATTGTCACTGGGCCTGGTGCAGGGTGCCACCGAACTGCTGGTCAAGGAACGTGTCAGGAACTGGTACAAGCAGCAGGCCGAGGGCCTGTTCGCCCAGCGGCTCGACCTGTTCGCGCCGCGCGTGGGCGTGCAGTACGCGTCGCTGTCGATCTCGTCGGCGGACTCGCGCTGGGGCTCGTGCACGGTGGGGCGCGCCATCCGGCTGAACTGGAAACTGATGTTCTTCTCGCTGCCGCTGAT
>DASVVD010000751.1:0-2376 GCA_036386715.1 Pseudoduganella sp. | reverse complement strand
GCGTACGGCGCAACACGACGGGCGGGCGAATTTTCATGAGGATCTTCCGTGGTGGGACAGAACCGGGCCATGCGGCCGGGGCGGTTACCGGCCCATTGTAGCCATTGAAGCTACAACGATTCGAGAATTGCAACATTGTTGGATCGGCGCGACAGTTTGCGGAACAAGGGGGCGGGGAGGCTGCGATGCCACACGAAACGGGAGTGTCTTTCATTATGAAAGACCACTATGTTTGTTTCCGCACTGAACAATTATGGGCCCGGCGTATGCTCCGCTAATGACCCAGGCAGACATGGCAGCCGGGTCTGCGAAACAAAGGCATGCGCGCCAGTGTTCAGGGCCGCGGCACGCACTCCGGCACTTGCTTGCAAATCGTTTCGCGTTCGTCATGGGTCAAGGATCGGCAAAGCAGGAATCGATCGGGACCGGTGTTCGAACCCTCGCCGAATTTTGCACTTACCGAGAACCGCCATGCTTACCTCCGCCGCCAGTACTACCCGTGCTACCGCCAGCACAACCGCCAGCAGCAACGCCGCGACTGACGAGTCCGCGGCCCCTAGGAAAAGACGTCGCCCCGCATCCCTGTCGCTCGCCGCCTGGAAGCAGTTCATCAATGTGGCCAAGCCTTACTGGCTCGAGGAAGAAAGAAAGAAGGCCTGGGGCATGCTGGTGCTGCTGATCGTCCTGATGCTGGTCGAGACGCAGGCGGCGGTCATGCTGAACAACCAGGCCGGCGAGATGACCTCGGCGCTGGCAGCAAAAAATGGCGACCGCTTCTGGATCTCGGTGCGGGCCTGCCTGTTCGTGCTGGCGTTCGCGGTACCGATCTACGCCTTCTATTACTACATGCGCGACGTGTTCGCCAACCAGTGGCGGCACTGGCTCACCGGACGGTTCCTGGAAGGCTACCTGAAAGGGCGGAAATACTACGAGCTCGTTTCCGACAGCGAGATCGACAACCCCGACCAGCGCATCAGCGAAGACATCAACACGTTTACCGGGCGGTCGATCAACTTCCTGCTGATCTTCCTCGGCTCGATCATGCAGCTGGTGGCTTTCAGCGCCGTGCTATGGTCGATTTCGCACCTGCTGGTCGGCGTGCTGGCGGTGTACGCGCTGGTGGGCACCACTGTCGCCCTCTATGTCTTCGGCACGCCGCTGATCCACCTGAATTTCTGGCAACTGCGGCGCGAGGCGGATTTCCGTTTCAGCCTGATGCGCTTGCGCGAAAATGCCGAATCGATCGCGTTCTACCGCGGCGAGGCACAGGAACGTGCGCACATCGACGGCAAGTTCAACAAGGTCATCCACAATTTTTCCAGGTTGATCAAGAAACAGCGCACGCTCAACCTGTTCCAGCGTACGTTCAGCCAGCTGACCCTGGTGCTGCCGGCCATGCTGCTGGCCAATGCCGTCCTGTCGGGCGAGCTGGAAGTGGGGCGGGCGATCCAGGCGGCCGGGGCATTTACTGCCGTGCTCGGCGCCGTGGGCGTCATTGTCGATAACTTCGAGAGCCTGAGCCGTTTCGTGGCCGGGATCGACCGCCTGCAGGCATTGTCCAGGATATTGCTGCCCGATACGGAGCCCGGGAAAGTGGCCGACGAGCCGCAGCCGCGCATCCAGAAACGTGCAGGGGAGCACCTCGCGCTGGAAGCGGTAACGCTGCATCCGCCGCAATCCGAGCGGGTGCTCATCAAGGAGCTGAGCCTGGTCCTGAAACCGGGCGATGCGCTGCTCATCACCGGCGACAGCGGCTGCGGCAAAAGCTCGCTGCTGCGTGCGATCGCGGGTTTGTGGCACACCGGCAGCGGCGTGATCCAGCATCCGCCCCTGGAGGATTTCTTCTTCCTGCCCCAGCAGCCCTATCTGCAGGCCGGCACCCTGCGCAGCCAGCTCATCTACCCCAGCGCACAGTCGGACTTGGGCGATGAAGCGCTGCTGGAGATCCTGGAGCAGGTGCATCTGCCGCACCTGGCCGAGCGCGTCGGCGGCCTCGATGCCATGCGCGACTGGGCAAAGCTGTTGTCGGTTGGCGAGCAGCAGCGCCTGGCCTTCGGCCGCGTGCTGGTCCACAAGCCGGGTATCGTCATCCTCGACGAAGCGACCAGTGCCCTCGACAGTGGCAACGAAGCCTCGCTGTATGAGCGCCTGCGCGACAGCGGAACCACCCTGATCAGCATCGCCCACCGTGCCGCCGTGCTGCGCCACCATACCCATGTTCTGCGCCTGATGGGCGAAGGCGCCTGGGCGGTGCATGACGCAAGCGGCTATCAATTCGATGCGCCGGTGGTGGCCTTGCGCGGTGGCGCTGCCGCTGCGCAGCCGCTGCGGCAACCGGTCAAGGTGGCGGCTGCGGGATAGCGGATAGCCGGATAG
>DASVVD010000750.1:0-8621 GCA_036386715.1 Pseudoduganella sp. | reverse complement strand
GCCAGGTGCGCGGCTGGTCGAAGTATTCCGACGCGGCTTCCACCCCGCCGTATTTTCCCGGCAGCTCCGTGCGGCAGTAGTCGAGCACGCGTGCCTGTTGCGGCGGCGTCAGCGGCCCGAAGTGGCGGGCAATCTCGGCGGTGTGCGGCGCAGCCGCATTGCCTTCATAGGCGTAGTCCACATCCTGTGGGCCGACCGGCACGACCCAGCTCAATGGCGGCGCCGGCCGCAGCGACGTGGCATCGAGCCGCACCGACACGGACGGATCGAGGCGTACCACCTGCGCCGCCGGCAGCGCCGCCATGACCTCCTGCGTGAAGCGGGCATACGAGATCGGGAAGAACGCGCGGTTGTACCATGACCACGGCTCCTGCAGGAACTGGCAGGAACTCGGCACGACATGGCGCGGCGCCAGCGCCTGCAGCTGCGCAATCCATTCCTCCGGCAGCGCCGGCGGCGCGGCGGCGGAACGCGATGGTGCCAGCACCTCGATCTCGCGCATGGTCTGGAACGGCCACAGCACCATGTCCCACGGCCCTTCCGCCACCAGCTGGGCGAGCGTGCCGTCGTCGATCCAGGAATCGACGACATTGAGCACATTCAGCCCGCCGGCCTTGACCTGGAACATCGAGTCCACGTCCGCATCCATGGCTTCGCGCGGAATCACCTGGAACGGGCCGACCTCGACCGCCACGTTCAGGCGCAGCGGATGCACCTGCGTAAAGCCCAGCTGGCGCACCATGTCGAACAGCTCGTCGAAGATGCAGTAGATGTGCAGCGGCGTGGCGCGGTCCAGCAGGTCCAGGCTTTCGAGCGAGCAGTGGTCATCGTGGAAGTGCGAGATGAACACGGCATCGAAGCGCTGGCAGCGGATCTGTGCATGGTCGAAACGCACCTCCGGGAAGGCATGGCAGTTGCGGCTGAACGGGTTCTCGAAGATGGTGTCGAAGGCGATGCGCGTGCCTTCGTGTTCGAACACGTAACCGGCATGCAGGATTCTGGAGATGGTCAGTGCTGGCTCGGTCATGGCATCTCGCAAAAAGGAACTGTTCAATGGGAAAAGGTGGCGCTTGCCGGGCACGCGATCGTACACGGAAACCGGCAGCAATCCAATGCCCGGCAAGTCCTGCCAGCATGGCACCGTCGCGCGAAGATGGTGACCACGACGGCCGACGGATGGATTTCGTCTGGCAAGCGGCCCTTCCCGCCCTGATCGGGAATAGACGTGCGGCGCCATTGCGACCGGCCACCAACCTCATCGTGCCCATTCCCGGTAAACTACCGGGTTCGATCAAGCACAGGCCAATGCCCCATGAAGATTTCCCAACGCGCCCAATCCATCGACCCGTTCTTTGCCATGGAATTCGGCAAGCGCGCCGCCGCCCTGGCCGAACTCGGCCACGATGTCATCAAGCTCAGCCTGGGCGAGCCCGATTTCGGCGCGCCGCCCGCCGTGCTGGCGGCGGCCGCCGCGGCGGCGCAAGGGGGCGCGCTGCCCTACACCGCGGCCCTGGGTATGCCGGCGCTGCGCGAAGCGCTGGCCGGGTTCTACCTGCGCGAGCACGGCGTCACGATTTCGCCGGAGCGCATCATCGTCACGGCCGGCGCCTCGGCCGCGCTGCTGCTGGTGACGGCCGCCCTGGTCGACCCGGGCGACGAAGTCATCGTCGGCGACCCGTCCTATCCGTGTAACCGGCAGTTCCTCGGCAGCTTCGGCGCCGATGTCAAACTCGTCGCCACCGGTCCCGAGTCGCGCTTCCAGCTGGACGCGGCCAGCGTGCGCGCCAACTGGACGGAGCACACGCGCGGCGTGATGGTGGCAACGCCGTCGAACCCCACGGGTACCTCGGTCCCGCCGGACGAGCTGGCCGCCATCTGCGCGCTGGCGCGCGAGCACGATGCCTGGCGCATCGTCGACGAGATCTACCTGAACCTGGGCGACCGGGACAGCGCGGGCCGCCCGCCGCAGACCGTGCTGGCGTTCGATGACGGCGCCATCGTCATCAACAGCTTCTCCAAGTATTTCGGCATGACGGGCTGGCGGCTCGGCTGGTGCGTGGTGCCGGAGGAGCTGGTGCCGACCATGGAGCGGCTGGCGCAGAATTACTATATCTGCCCGTCGACCATCGCCCAGCAGGCGGCATTGGCGTGCTTCACGGCCGAGTCGCTGGCGGTGTGCGAGGGGCGCCGCGTGGAATTCGCCCGGCGCCGCGCGCTGGTGCTCGAAGGGCTGGCGCGCATCGGCCTGCCGGTGCCGCCGGACGGCGCGTTCTACGTGTATTTCGACGTGCGCGGCACCGGGCTCACGTCCTGGCAGTTCTGCGAGCGCGTGCTGCAGGAAGTGCATGTCGCCCTGACGCCGGGCAAGGATTTCGGCCTGTGCGGCGCGGATACCTACGTGCGGCTCTCCTATTCCGCCAGCTCGGCGCACCTGCAGGAAGCGATCCGGCGGCTCGGCGAGTTCATGGACCGCCTGCAAGTGGCGTAAAGCGCCGTTGCCGGCCGCTTCATGGCTTGTAGCTTGTAGCTCATATTCACGGCGACCGGCACTGGCAGAGACGTGCCGACGCGGCCTGCATGGCGCATGGGGATCGCTTCACACTCCACCATTTCAAATTTTGAATTGATCGGTTCAGTATTTGGTTTGTTCTTGTATTGTTGACGGCCTATGATCGACTCCGGTCCGGCGCACTGCTCGCGCAGTCGCACGGGTCACCAGGGAACCCGATGTCGAAGCACGGCTCGGGCTCTCTCATGAAGATCATCGGAGACGACATTGAAGAACACAGCAGCCCTCATCCTGGCCCTCGGCAGCGCCACCGCGGCGCACGCCCAGAGCACGGTGTCCATCTACGGCATCGTGGACGCAGCCATCGTCGGCGAACGGGGCGGCGCCGCCGGCAACCTGACCAAGGTCACGAGCGGCGCGGCGTCCGCTTCGCGCATCGGTTTCCGCGGCACCGAAGACCTGGGCAACGGCCTGTCGGCCTTTTTCACCCTCGAAACGGGCACCAGGATCGATACCGGCGAGGTCGATGCCGCCGGCACGATCTTCAACCGCCAGGCCCTGGCGGGCCTGAAGGGCAGCTTCGGCCAGGTCGCGCTGGGCCGCCAGTACACGCCGTGGCACACCACGCTGGCCCAGGTCGTCGATCCCTTCGGCACGGGCTATGCGGGCACCGCCAAGAACATGTTCCCGGATTTCGGCACCAACATCCGCACCAGCAACGCGGTCACCTACGCGTCGCCGCGCAGGGGTGGCTTCGATATCGAACTGGCGTATAGCGCCGGCGAGCAAAGCGATGCGTCGGCGGGTCGCCAGTTCGGCGGCGCCGTCGGCTATGTGCGGGGGCCGCTGACCGTGCGGCTAGCCTACAACAGCAAGAATACCGACGTGGCAGCAAACGGCACCACGGCGGCGGTCAACCGCAGCCTGGGCCGCAACACGCTGCTCGGCGCGAACTACGACTTCGGCTGGATCAAGGTCAATGCCGGCTATGGCATCGACAAGGGCGACAATAGCGCGCCGCTGGGCAATGCCAACAATCCCTACGGCGGCGTGCGGCCCACCGCGTCCACCGACGGCCGCAGCGCGCTGCTTGGCTTCAGCGCACCGATGCGCGGCGGCACGCTGATGTTCTCGGCCATGCACAAGGATGACCGCACCGGCCTGAACCAGGATGCCAGCTCGTGGGGCATCGGCTACCTGTACGCGCTGTCGAAACGCACCGGGCTGTATGGCGCCTACGCGCACGTCAACAACCGCAACGGCGCCGGCTACACCGTGGCCAACAATACCGAGTCCGGCACCGGCAGCACCGGCTACAACCTGGGCATCCGCCACACCTTCTGACGCATGACCATCCTGCATCGGCGCCCAGGCGCCGAGCACCTTACACCGACCACATGGAGATCACTATGAACCACAACGTTTCCGGCGCCCCCGTCGTCACCGACCTGCGTGTCGTGCCCGTCGCCGGCCAGGACAGCATGCTGATGAACCTGTCGGGCGCGCACGGCCCCTGGTTCACCCGCAACATCGTGATCCTCACCGACAGCGCCGGCAACACCGGCCTGGGCGAAGTGCCCGGCGGCGAGAAAATCCGCCAGACGCTGGAAGACGCCCGTTCGCTGGTGGTCGGCAAGAGCCTGGGCGAGTACAACAACATCCTGAACACGATGCGCGCCACGTTCGCCGAGCGCGATTCCGCGGGCCGCGGCCTGCAGACCTTCGACCTGCGCATCACGATCCACGCAGTGACGGCGATCGAATCGGCGCTGCTCGACCTGTTGGGCCAGTTCATGAACGTGCCGGTGGCGGCCCTGCTGGGTGAAGGCCAGCAGCGCGACAAGGTGGAAATGCTGGGCTACCTGTTCTACGTTGGCGACCGCAGTAAAACCACGCTGGACTACCGCGCCGAACCCGATGCGGGCGATGCCTGGTTCCGGCTGCGCAACGAGGAGGCGCTGACACCGGAAGCGGTGGTGCGCCTGGCCGAAGCCACGCGCGAGCGCTACGGCTTCAACGATTTCAAATTGAAGGGCGGCGTGCTGAGCGCCGATGCCGAGATGGAAGCGATCGTCGCGCTGCACGAACGTTTCCCGGAAGCGCGCGTGACGCTCGATCCGAACGGCGCCTGGTCGCTGCAGGAAGCGATCCGCGTGTGCCGCGACAAGCACGGCATCCTGGCCTACGCCGAAGACCCGTGCGGCGCCGAGAACGGTTTTTCGGGCCGCGAAGTGATGGCCGAGTTCCGCCGCGCCACCGGCCTGCCGACGGCAACCAACATGATCGCCACCGACTGGCGCCAGATGGCCCACTCGATCCAGCTGCAGTCGGTGGACATCCCGCTGGCCGACCCGCACTTCTGGACCATGCAGGGTTCCGTGCGCGTGGCCCACCTGTGCCAGATGTTCGGCCTCACGTGGGGCTCGCACTCGAACAACCACTTCGACATTTCGCTGGCGATGTTCACCCACGTGGGTGCCGCGGCGCCAGGCAAGGTCACCGCGATCGACACGCACTGGATCTGGCAGGACGGCCAGCGCCTGACGAAGGACCCTTTGACGATCGAAGGCGGGTTCATCGCCATTCCGCAGAAGCCGGGCCTGGGCATCGAACTCGACCCGGTGGAACTGGAAAAAGCGCACCAGGCTTACAAGAACATGGGACTGGGCGCGCGCGACGACGCCGCCGCGATGCAGTTCCTGGTGCCGAACTGGAAGTTCGACAACAAGAAGCCCTGCCTGGTGCGCTGAGTGCAGGGAACAGGTTCGCTGCGCCAGCGTCCTGGTGAGCGAACCTGTGTTGTCCCGGCTTGCCGATCAACACCCTGAGTATTGCAGCGTGCGGTTCACCAGCACCCCTGGTATTCGATATATTGTGCACCTCAAAGTGGACATTCTTCGCGCACCAGGAGGCGGCATGATCGAACGATGGAACCGGCGTCATTTCATGCTCGGCACGGGGGCTTCCCTGGCACTCGTGGTGGCGCCCGCCATCGCGGATTCCCGAACCGCCGGACATCCCCGGCCTGCCGGTGGCGCAGGCCAGCATCCCGAAGAAGCCGGCCTGCAGGCCGGCTTTTCCATTCCGCCGATGGATGCCCGGCCGCGCATCTGGTGGTTCTGGGGGGAATCGGTCACCACCGACGACGGCATTACCAGGGATCTCGAATCGTACAAGAGCGTCGGCTTCGGTGGCGTGGTGCTGTACGAGCAGGTCTTCAAGGCCGCGCCGGATGCACTGAAGAGCCTGTCGCCGGAATGGCTGGCGCGGGTGCGCTTCGCCGCCGCCGAATGCGCCCGCCTGGGCCTCGCGCTCGAGGTCAATGTCGGCAACGGCTATGTGGCGGGCGGGCCCTGGATCACACCCGATCTCGGCATGCAGCGGCTGGTTGCCAGCGAAACGATGATCAGCGGCGGCAAAGCGCAGCGGCTGATTCTGGCGCAACCGGAAACCAAACTGGATTACTACCGCGACGTGGCCTGCCTGGCCTATCCCGCGCCCGATGGCGGCGCGCCCCTTCCGCAGCCCAGGCGCAGCAGCAACAGCGGCATCGACCTCGATGCACTGTTCGCGACGGATGGCCGGCGGGTACGCATCGGGCCACGCGCCGATGGCGCGCCGGTGCTGGTGGAACTCGATTACGGCCGCCAGGTCACGGCGCGCAGCCTGGGCTACCGGCAGCGCAAGAACTCCAAGGCGCCGGTGATCGCCACGCAGGTTCCCGGCAGCTGGGGCCCCGACGCGCTGGGCCAGGGCATGCGCCGCAATCCGCCGCTCGGCCGACTGGAAGCCAGCAACGACGGCCGGCGCTGGCATGCCATCGCCGACCTGCCGGCCATGGGCTACCAGCAGGACAACTGGGACCAGCTGACCATCGCGTTCGCCGCGACCACCGCCCGCTATTTCCGCCTGAACCTGCATGGCTGGGGCCATAACCAGCCGGCCGGCGACGACGACCTGCTGCTGGGCGGCGTGGTGCTGCGCGGCGCTGCGCGCATCGACCGCTGGGAGAGCAAGTCCGGCAACGTCGTCGACTTCGCCGACCCCGACCGCACGCCCCGCTACGGTCCCGGCGAAGTCATCGACCACGCCGCCGTGATCGACCTCACCGCGCAGCTGCAGGCCGACGGCTCGCTCGACTGCGCGCTGCCGGCCGGGCAATGGACGATCCTGCGGCTGGGCCACACGCCGACCGGCGCGCGCACCAAGCACGGCGCGCGCGAGGCGCTGGGCCTCGAATGCGACAAGCTGAGCGCCAGGGCCACGCAGGTGCAGTTCGAACATTACGTCGGCCGCATCGCGGCGGCGGTGCGCGAGGTGCCGGGCGCCCGGATCGAGGGCATCGGCATCGACAGCGCGGAACATGGCTCGCAGAACTGGACGCCGAATTTCCTCGCCCGGTTCCGCCAGCGGCGCGGCTACGACCTGCTGCGCTACCTGCCGGCGATGGTGGGCAGGCCGGTCGGCAGCGTCGAGGCGGCCGACCGCGTCCTGTTCGACGTGCGCCGCACCATTGCCGACCTGATGAGCGACGAGTACTTCGGCACGTTCACCAGGCTGGCCGGGGCGGCCGGCATGACGGTGACGGCGCAGGCACCCGGTATTGCAACGTGCCTGCCTTCCGACAATATCCAGGCCAAGGGCCGCGTCGACATTCCGATGGGAGAATTCTGGGTCAACCAGTTCGGCGGCGCCAGCCAGGCGGAAGGCACGATGGACTGCCGCGAAGCCGCCAGCGCGGCGCACCTGTACGGCAAACCGGTGGTGGCCGCCGAGGCCTTCACGGGCAGCCCGGCGCACATCCACCCTGCCCTGCTGAAGCCGTTCGCGGATGCGGCCTTTGCAAACGGCATCAACCGCATGGTGGTCCTGGCCGGCAATCACCAGCCCTACGACGAGCGGCGCAAACCCGGCGTGACCGAAGACAAGTTCTTCCTGCCCTACCAGCGCAACAACACCTGGTGGGCGCAGGGCGCCGGCTTCTGGCACATGCTGGGCCGCGCCTCCTTCATGCTGCGCCAGGGGCAGCCGGTGGTGGACCTGCTGTACCACCTCGGCAGCGACACGCCGCTGAAGATCGCGCCCGCTCGCATGCAGCCGGCACCGCCCGCCGGCCATGACTACGACGTGTGCGGCGACGAGGAACTGCTGCGTACCCGGGTCGAGAACGGGCATCTGGTGCTGCCCGGCGGGATGCGCTATCCCGTCCTGGTGCTGGCTGGCGGCGAGGCGATGACACTTCCGGCCGTGCGGCATGTCGACAGCCTGCTGCGCGCCGGCGCCCGCATCATCGCGCCGGTGCGCCCGCGGCGCATGCCGGGGTTTTCCGATGCCGGCGCGGAGCTGGAATTTGCGCGCATCGTCGACGCGGTGTGGGGGCCGGCGCCGCAGTTCGCGCAGGGCACGCGCCGCGTCGGCGCCGGCACCCTGCTGTGGGGCGAGACTGTCGCGGTGCACCTTGCCCGCCTCGGCATCGGCAAGGACTTCGAAGCGCCGGGACTGGCGCCGCTCGACATGCTCCACACCCACCGGCAGGTGGATGGCATGCATGTCTACTTCGTCGCCAATCACCGGCCGCAAGCCCTCAGCGCCGACGCGCTGTTCCGCGATGGCCGCGGCACGCCGCAAGCGTGGGATCCGGCGACAGGCCGGCGCTACCCGCTGGCGGGTGCACGCACCGTGGCAAACGGCACGCTGGTGCCGCTGCGCCTGGAGCAGCATGCATCGCTGTTCATCGTGTTCGGCGCCGCTACGCCAACGGAAACGAAGGCACCGCCCCTGCTGGCCGAAACCGGCACCTTGAAAACCCTGGACGGACCCTGGCACGTGCGGTTCGATCCTGCATGGGGCGGGCCGGCAATGCTGGTCCTGCCACAACTGTCATCCTGGTCAGAACACGCATCGGACGGCGTACGCCACTATTCGGGCAGCGCCGTCTATCGCAAGGAAATCGACCTGCCGCGCCGGCCACGCGGGCCGCTCTGGCTCGATCTCGGGCGGGTCGAAGTGGCCGCCACGGTCCTCGTCAACGGCAGCGAAGCCGGCACGCTGTGGATGGCACCTTACGCGATCGACATCGGCCGCTATCTGCGGGCCGGCCGCAATACCCTGG
>DASVVD010000749.1:0-2745 GCA_036386715.1 Pseudoduganella sp. | reverse complement strand
TGATCTCGTAGACTTTTTCGACCACCGCCTGCGGCTTGATGATCAGGTCCGAGGTCGGATACTTCAGGCATTCGCGGTTGCGCCACTCGGTGATCTGGTTCCACCATTTCGACAGGGGCGCCGGATTCGGCTTGTGCTCGGCGGCGTCGAGCTGCGCCAGCAATTCGACCAGCACGTCCTTGACGTTGCCGACGATCGGAATATCGACTTTCACGCGCTTGGAGATCGACGACGGGTCGATGTCCACGTGAATGATCTTGCGCGGGTTCGAGGCGAAGTGCTTCGGGTTGCCGATCACGCGGTCGTCGAAACGGGCGCCGATGGCGATCAGCACGTCGCAGTGCTGCATGGCCATGTTGGCTTCGTACGTGCCGTGCATGCCGGGCATGCCCACGTACTGGTCGCTCGAGGCGCGCGAACCGCCCAGGCCCATCAGCGTGTTCGTGACGGGGAAGCCGAGGCGGTCGACCAGCTTGTTCAGTTCATTCGATGCATTGGCCAGGATCACGCCGCCGCCCGTGTAGATCATCGGGCGCTCGGCCGCCAGCAGCAGCTGGACCGCCTTGCGGATCTGGCCGGAGTGGCCCTTGTCGACCGGACGGTACGAGCGCATCTCGATCTCCTTGGGATAGGAGAACGTGTGCTTGTGCATCGAGATATCCTTCGGGATATCGACCAGCACGGGCCCGGGACGGCCGGTGCGGGCGATGTAGAAGGCTTTCTTGACGGTTTCCGCCAGGTCCTTGACATCCTTGACCAGGAAGTTGTGCTTGACCACGGGGCGGGTGATGCCGACCGTGTCGCATTCCTGGAATGCATCCTGGCCGATCGCATGGCTCGGCACCTGGCCGGAAATGACGACCATCGGCACGGAATCCATGTACGCGGTCGACAGGCCGGTCACCGCATTGGTGACGCCGGGGCCGGACGTGACGATGGCAACGCCGGTCTTGAGCGAGCTGCGCGAATACGCGTCCGCCGCATGGATGGCAGCCTGTTCATGGCGAACCAGGATATGCTGGAATTTGTCCTGCTTGAATATGGCGTCGTAGATGTAGAGGACTGCTCCTCCGGGATAGCCGAAGACGTGTTCGACGCCCTCTTCGGCCAGGCAGCGCACGAGAATCTCGGCGCCAGTGATGGCTTCGGTGTTCATGAAACATTCCTTTCAAGGTCCATAGGAGATTGAACGGATGCTCTTGCCTGTCGAAATTAGCCTATCGCCACAGCTCCCTCAAGCGTACTTTTCATTTGCGGTGACGCCGGCTGTTCCCCCAACCGTAGTGGGGTGCAAGGCGGACGCTGTAACGCAAGTCGTTCTGCTGGAGTTCCTGCAGCTGTTCGGCCGACCTCTCGCGCTTTTGGCACGGGCTGGAGCAAACTGCTGACATATGAAAGCGGACCGTGCGCGGCGGCCTTTTGTGCGGCGGCGAGCGATCTGGGAGCTTCGTGGTGTGCGAAACGTTCCATACGTTACTGCGTTGCACCATCGCCGGTCAAGAAATATTATGATTTTTTCGGCTTTATGCCCTGTTGCGGTGCATGGTGAGGGCCCAGCGTAGTGTAAAGCGCCAAAAAAATGCGGAAATGGCGGATTTTTGCTAGCATGCACAGTCCAGAAGACCTCAACGGCACCGTAATCCCCTCCTGATGGCAACAGATAAAGAACTTTCAGACTTTCTGGAAAACGTCGAGCGACGTGCCTTCAAGCAGGCGGTCTATGCGGTACGCAAGGATGAATCGGCCCTGGACATCGTCCAGGATGCCATGATCAAGCTGGCGGAAAAGTACGGCGACAAGCCGGCCGCCGAACTGCCACTGCTGTTCCAGCGCATCTTGCAGACCACCATCCTCGATTATTTCCGCCGCGAAAAAGTTCGCAACACCTGGGTCAGCCTGTTCTCCGGATTGGGCAATTCCCAGGAGGAACATGAGGATTTTGATATACTCGAATCCTACGAGGCCGAACATGGCACCCAGGCCGCCGAGTCCAGCGCCGACCACGTGGAACGCATGCAGACGCTGCAACTCATTGATGATGAAGTGCAAAAGCTCCCCACGCGTCAACGGGAAGCGTTCCTCATGCGTTACTGGCAGGATATGGATGTGGCAGAGACGGCTGAAGCGATGGGATGTTCCGAAGGGAGCGTAAAAACACATTGCTCAAGAGCAACCCACACTCTCGCCGAAGCACTCAAAGCCAAGGGAATCAAACTATGAACACCGAAGAAATCAATTTCGCTTACCGCGTGCGCCATGCGCTCAACGAGAAGCTGGACGATTTGCCGGCCTCGACCACAGATCGGCTTGCCGCTGCCCGCCAGGCGGCGATGGCCCGCAAGAAACCGCATGCCGAAGTGCGTGTCGTTCGTACCGCAACGGTGACCGCCACCGCCGGTGGCGGCGGCCGGCTGTCGGCGCCGCTTGGCTGGATCAGCCGCTTTGCCGTCGTGCTGCCGTTGCTGATGATCGTCGGCGGCATGGTCGGCGTGTACCAGTACGAACACCAGCAGTCGATCCAGGAACTGGCCGAGCTGGACGCGGCCGTTCTGTCGGATGAGCTGCCCCTGTCGGCTTACCTGGACCACGGCTTCAACGCCTATCTCGAGACCCGCGAGCAATAAGGATGGCGCGTGTTCGCGGTCGCACTTGGGTGCTGGGCGGTGCCGCCGCGCTGGCGCTCGTGGTTGCCCTCGGCGCCTGGCTGGCGCTGCGCGAGCCTGCGCGTGCGCCGGCTGGCAGTGC
>DASVVD010000748.1:0-2616 GCA_036386715.1 Pseudoduganella sp. | reverse complement strand
CGGTCGGCAGGCGCGTGGCCAGCGGCGCGTTGGCGTAGGCCGGCACGTCACGTGCCGACGGCGCGATGCCGGGGCCGTGGCCCAGCACCATCCGCGAGCAGAAGGTATCCGTCCAGGGGAACGCCTGGCCCGGCTCGATGCCATAGCCATGCGCACCGGCCCCCTCGGCCTCATCCGCATACAGCACGATCCAGTCGTCACCCTCGATCCGTGTCACCATCCACAACTGCAAGCCCAGCCGCCGGCGCAGGTAGGCCATCGTGGCCTGCGCCGCCGCAGCGAAATCGTTGATCATGCACGCCTCTTACGTGTTGGTTGCTCTGGCACATTATGCACCGAAAGGCGCCCGGAATCACGGCCCGATGGCTAATGTGTGCCGTACCGGCCCCGGCAGCAGCGGCGTGGTGCGCGCCTGCACCCAGTCGCCATGGCCGGCCAGGAAATACGGCGACAGCGGGTGCCCGCTCTGCCCGCCCGGCATGTTGAAGATGCCTTTTTCCTCCTGGCCCGGCGAGACCGTGAACCGCTCGGACTGGCCGAAATCCGGCCCGGCCACGCGCGGCATGTTGGTATCGCCCGCCAGTTGGTCGGCCGGCACGCTCAGCCATTTGCGCAGCGCCGGCACGGCATTGGCGATCGGATGGGCGATGCGGGCCGTGTTGAACGCGCCCCAGGTGGCATCGCCGAGCGGCTTGCCATCCGGCGCCAGGTCGGCGATGGCGCGGTCGAGCGCGGCCAGCTGCAGGTCGCGCCAGCTGGCATGCTGGCGCGGCAGCCAGCCGGCCGGCTGCTCGTCGAGCAGGCGTGCAATGACGTCCGGCCAGCGCTTGCCGGCCAGCGCGGCATTGCCGCCCCACTCCCTGAGCTGCATGTTGGCGCCGCCATACAGCAGTTCATACAGGTTCCACATGTAGGCGCGCGCAATCCGGTAGCCGCTCGAGTCCACGCTGGCGCGCCCAGTCCAGCCGGAGCGCAGCGCCTGCAGCGCCGCGGCGCGCTTCGGATCGGCCTCGATGGCGGCCGTGTCCAGCAGGGCCAGCGCGCGCTCGCGCCACGGTGCCAGGAACAGCGCGCGGTCGTCCAGCATCACGCCATACACGCCCTTCTCATCCGTTTTCGGGCCCAGCGCCGCCAGCGCATCGCGCGCCTGGCGCGTGCGCGCCCCGAGGTCGAAGCCGCCGTCGCCCAGCAGTGCCGCGCCCGGCCCGGCCAGCTGCCGGCTGTTCGCCGTCACGAGCTGGCCACCGGCCGGGTTGACCACCCGCGGGTATTCGGCCGGCCGCAGCCAGCCATGCCACCCCGCCATGCCGTCGGCCAGCGGGTAGCTGGCATCCGCGCCGCCCGGCTCGCGTCCCTGCTCCTGCCCGTGCGCGCGGCGCGGCAACGGGCCGGCAATGGTCCAGCCGATGTTGCCGGCGGCGTCGCCGGCCACGAAATTCTGCGCTGGCAAGCCGGCAGTGCTGGCCACCGCCAGCGCCTCATCCACCGTGTCGACAGCTTCCAGCCGCCGCAGGTTGACGTTCAGCAGCGCCGGTTCGTGGGCGATCCAGTGCAGCGCGTAGGCGCGGCCGGCTGTCTCGAACAGCGGTCCGTGCGAGGTGTCGCGCACCGTCATCGTCTCGGCCGGAGCGCCCTTTACGAGGATGGTTTCGCGGTGCAGCACAGCCGTCTCCCACTTGCCGTTCAGCCGCACCTCGCCGGGCCGGGCCGCGTCGAGCGCCGCCGGCACCAGGTCGAGGAAATCGCCGTAGCTGTTCGTGAAACCCCAGGCCACGTGGCCGTTGCTGCCGACCACCATGAACGGGGTGCCTGGCAGCGTGACGCCGACGATGCGGCGCGTGCTGCCGTTGCTGTCCGGGACCTGCAGCAGCGCGCGGTACCATGTGTTCGGCAGCTTGATCCCCAGGTGCATGTCGTCCGAGACGATGGCGCCGCCCCCGGCGCTGCGCGCGCCGGCCACGGCCCAGTTATTGCTGCCGATATTGCTCTCCATCGTGTCGAGCCGTTCGGCCGATACGTTGAAACTTGCCAGCAGCGCGGCGTCGCGCGGGCCCGGCTGCCCCCACCACGAGGGCGCCGCGGCGGGCACCGGCACCTGCGCCGCCGGTACCGCATCGGCATCGAGCGGCGCATCCCAGCGCGATGCCTGGGGCAGCAGGAAGGCCAGCTGTTCCGGCGTCGCGTTGTCGCGCAGCCAGCCGCGCGACAGCTCGCGCCGCGCGGTGGCGCCCTGCAGGTCGAAATACATCGCCCAGATCACCAGCAGCGTGTCGTGTGCCGACCAGGAGCGCGGCGCCTGCGCCAGCAGGCCGTATTCGAATGGCCGCGTGCCCAGCGCATGCAGGCCCTCGTTGACGCCGGCCGTGTAGCGCTCCAGCAACTGCTTGTCCGCTTCGGGAAGCAGTGCGTAGGCATCCGCCGCGCGCGCGCGGAAGCGGTGCAGCCGGTGCTCGCGGTCGGTCGGCAGGGCCTTCGGGCCGAACAGTTCGGCCAGCTCGCCGGCCGCCACGCGGCGCAGCAGGTCCATCTGGAAATAGCGGTCCTGGGCGTGTACGAAACCGGTCGCGTAGGCCACGTCGAACCGGTCGCCGCCGGAAATCGACGGCATGCCCTGCG